>NZ_DJTK01000004.1:0-16899 GCF_002438225.1 Pseudomonas sp. UBA6310
TGCAGCACCTCAAGGAAGGCGACGAGCTGATCGTCAGCCGCAAGCCCACCGGCACCCTGGTGCTGGACGACCTGCTGCCCGGCAAGCACCTCTATCTGCTCAGCACCGGCACGGGCCTGGCGCCCTTCATGAGCGTGATCCAGGACCCGGAGACCTACGAGCGTTTCGAGAAGGTCATCCTGATCCACGGCGTGCGCTACGTGAACGAAGTGGCCTACGAGCAGTTCATCACCCAAGAGCTGCCGGAAAACGAATTCTTCGGCGACGCGGTGCGCGAGAAGCTGATCTATTACCCCACCGTGACCCGCGAACCCTATCGCAACCAGGGTCGCCTGACCGACCTGATGCGCAGCGGCAAGCTGTTCAGCGACATCGGCCTGCCGCCGATCAACCCGCAGGACGACCGCGCGATGATCTGCGGCAGCCCGAGCATGCTCGACGAGACCAGCGAAGTGCTGAACAGCTTCGGCCTGAAGATTTCCCCGCGCATGGGCGAGCCCGGCGACTACCTGATCGAGCGCGCCTTCGTGGAGAAGTGAGTGAGTCGATGTGAAAAAGCCCGCCTTCCGGCGGGCTTTTTTGTGGGTGCTTTTCCCGGCGGTCTTGCGAGGCGCCGCTGGGAAAACTCAGCTGACCTGCAGCACGCGAATGGTCCCGGCCTGCGGGTAGTGCCATTGCACGTCGACGTCCCACAGCCGCGCCCCGTAGCGGCGTTCGGGCTCGGGTTGCTGATAGGCCGGGCGCGGGTCCTGCGCCAGGCACTGCTCGATCAGCTCCACCAGCGGCTCGCCCAGGCGCAGGGCATGTTCGCGGGCTTCCTCCAGCGCCAGGTCGTTCCACTGCACCGGAATGGCGGTCGGCGGGGTCGGCGCGATGCCGTTGCGCGCCTGTTCGATGCTGTCGGCGTAGGGCACGTAGGGCTTGATGTCGAGCACCGGCGTGCCGTCGAGCAGGTCGATGCCGGACAGCCACAGGCGCCCGGTTTCGATCCTGTCCAGCTTGACCACCGACTGGCCGATGCCGTTCGGACGATGCGTGGAGCGGCTGGCGAATACGCCGATCGAGCGGTTGCCGCCCAGCCGCGGCGGGCGAACCTTGAGCCGCGGCTGATCCTCGAGCGCCTGGTGGAAGAGGAACAGCAGCCAGACGTGGCTGACCTGCTCCAGGCCGTCCAGGGCCTCGGGCTTGTCGAAGGGCGGCAACAGTTCCAGTACGCCGCGTGCGGCCGGGGCCAGGTGCGGCTGGCGCGGGATGGCGAACTTCTCCTTGAAACAGGAGTGAACGTAGCCGATGGGAGAAACCTGATAAGACATCGTCGAACTCGTCGCGGGTTGCGGCCCTCAGGGCTTGCAGGCCGCGTTGCGGAAGGGACCACTGACCCGCTGCCAGTTCGGCGCGGGGCTGTGCTGGGCACAGACGCGTCGCTCGCTGTCGGCGCTCTGCCACCAGTACCAGGGCGCTGGCGCGGCTATCGCGGCGACGCTCCAGCCGCAGGCAAGAAGCAGTAGCGCGGCGAGGAGGGGGCGTGAACGCATGGCGGGTTCCGGGTTTGAGTAAAGCAGACGCGCAGGATAATGGCTGCGGCCAATCGCGCCAACCGCGCGCGGGGAGTTCATCGCGGAGCGCCCCGCGCACTGCCGCGGCCCGTTGAACTGGTCTAGGATGCGGCGCTGCCCGCCCGATCACTGACGGAAAAAGTGCCATGCCCGAACTGCCCGATGCGCACCAGGAAGCCTTCGCCCGCCACCTTGCCGACCTCTGGCCGAGCGTCGAGGCGGCGCCGCGGCTGCACGGCTTCCCGATCAGCCGTCATCCGGCCTGGAAGCAGTGGCGCTTGCTGGCCGGCCAGCAAGCGACGAGCTGGTGGTGCATCTCCCTCGAGCAGGCGCAGCGGCATTACTCCTGGACGCAGCGCGAGTCCGGCGAGCCGTTCGAGGTGTTGGCCGCCGGTTTGCGCGCGGCGCTGGACGAGGGCGACGAGTCGGGCGCCCGGCATTTCTGCCTGGCGATCTTCACCTGGGGCGGCGTGGCGAAGAAGCCGAACGACGGCTCGCGGCTGTGGGTCGAGCGGCAGTTCGCCGATGCCACGCTGTGCCGTCAGACGCTCGCCGCGGTCGCCCTGCTGCAGCCGGGTTCGATGGCGTCGCTGGCACGTTTCGATGGCGCCGACCTGCTGATGAACGCGGCGATGACCAAGGTCTACGCGGCGGCTTCGCCGGCGTCGCTGATCATCTATGACGGTCGTGTCGGGGCCGCGCTCGGGATGCTCGCCCGGCGCCTGCTGGCGGCGCAGGGTACGATCGGTGTGCCGGCGTCGCTGGCGTTCCGCTGGGGCGCGGCGCAGACCAGGCCCTACGATTCGCGCAACCCGTCGCAGGCGAGCTATGCGTTCCAGTCGCTCTACCAGCAGTCGCGCCGCGCCGAGCGGCATCCCGACCGGCTCTGGGCGGAGCTGGTGCGCGGCAGCTCGACGCTGCTGCTGCGTGCGCGCGAGTTGCTGGCCGGGCGCGGCATTCGCGCGAGCCTGGGCGACTTCGAGCAAGCGCTGTTCATGCTCGGCTTCAACGTGCGCTATCCGCTGCACGACGAACCCCGTGCCGGGGCCCAGCGCCTTCCGGCAACCTGCGCCTGACCAAGGAGCCCAGCATGACCTCGACCTGGCATTTCGATCCCACTCCCGGCGCCGTCAACCGACTGCCCGAGGCCGTGCTGGAAGCCGTGCGGTCGGCGCAGCGCGCGGTGGTGTTCGGCGGCGCCGGCATGTCCGCGGAAAGCGGTATCGCCACTTTTCGCGATGCCCAGAGCGGCGCGCTCTGGTCACGCTTCGATGCCGAACAGCTGGCCACGCCGGAGGCCTTCCTGCGCGACCCGGAACGGGTCTGGGGCTGGTACGAATGGCGCCGCATGCAGGTGCTGCAGGCACGCCCGAACGCGGCCCACCGGGCGGTCGCCGAACTGGCGCAGCGCCTGCCCCAGCTGCGCGTGATCACGCAGAACGTCGACGACCTGCACAAGCGCGCCGGTAGCCGCGAGGTGCTGCATTTACACGGCAGCCTGCACCAGGCGCGCTGCTTCGACTGCGCGGCGGCGTACTCGCTGGACACCATGCCCGACGAACCGGAAGGCGGGCGGTACCTGGCGCCGCCGCGGTGCGCGCGCTGTGGCGGACCAGTGCGGCCGGGCGTGGTGTGGTTCGGCGAAGGACTGGATCCGCAGGTGCTGGATGCCGCCTTCGCCGCCGCCGGTGCCTGCGACCTGTTCCTCAGCGTCGGCACCTCGGGGCTGGTGCATCCCGCGGCCCAGTTGCCGGACGTGGCCCGGCAGCAGGGCGCAACGCTGCTGCACGTAAACCCGCAAAAGCCCCAGGGCGTGTCCGGCGAGGACGTCTGCCTGCTCGGCCCCGCCGGGCAGATCCTGCCGCTGCTGCTGCACCAAGCCTGGGGCTGAAGCGCCGTCCGGCACCCGGAGGGAATTCGCGAGGGGCTAGCGGGCTCTCATGCAGTGAGTGCCCCATCCATCGTTGGAGGTAGAAACCATGAATAGCCCGCACAGCGAACGCGATCCGCATGCGATTCCCGCGCCCCTGCTGGCCGGTGGCGTTCCCGGCGACCCCGAAGAACCCGGCCTGCCGCCGACGCCGAGCGAACCCGGCGAGCCGACGCTTCCCGACCAGCCGCCGCCGATCCCCGTCGCCTAGCGGGCCGGCCACGAACGGGCGAACTGTGCGCGTTGGGTGGGTCTAACCCACTCATCACGGTGACCCCGTTCCGAATTTCGCTCATGAGGAGGGCAGCGCATGGCGCAATGGACCATCAGCTATAACAACGACAACAACACCTCGACCCTGGACATCGAGTCCGCCGACAAACCGACCATGGAGCAGGCGGTCCTCGAGGTGCTCGAATGGGCGTCCCGCAACCTCGAACGTGGCGAGTTCGGCGATGGCGAAGAAAGCAGCGCCGAGCCCGCCATGCGTCTACTCAACGACTACGGCATCACCATCACCGGCATCGCCGCCCGCTGATCCCTCTCCCGGCAGCGCCCACACGCCGCCGTCGCCCACCAGGTAGAGCCTGGTTCCCGGGGCGGCGGCAACGTCCATTCCGCCGGTGAAACTGCCGAATGCCGGCAGCACGCTCACGCGTTCGCCAATCTGGAAACACGGCAGCCGCAGGCTGAGCCGACCACGCCCGCGCAGCCGATGCACCGGGTGCAGGTGGCCGGCCAGGACGTGATGGCTGGGATGTGGGTGAGATTCGTGCTGCAGGGCGAAGGGGCCGAGCAGCAGCGGCTCGGCGACCACCTCGATGTCCAGCTCGGCGGGCGGATCACCGGCGCGGCGGTCGTGGTTGCCGCGGATCAGCGTCATCTCCAGCGCGGCATGCGCCCGGCGCCAGTCGGTCAGCGCGGCGAGGGTGGCCGGGGCATGGGATTCCGGGGCGTGGAGGAAGTCGCCGAGAAAGACGATTCGCCGGCTGGGATAGCGCGCCAGCAGCGCGTCGAGACGCGCGAGGTTGGTTTCGGTGGTGCCGTGCGGCACCGGTTGGCCCAGCTTACGGTAGGCGGCGGCCTTGCCGAAATGTGCATCGGCGATCAGTAGCGCCTGCTGCGCCGGCCAGTGGATCGCCTTGTCGCCGAGCAGCCAGAGTTCGGCGCCGGCGAGGGTGATCGGCAGGTGTTCGGTCATCGGTTACAGCCTTTCGTTCATGCCTGTCGGTCGTTTATGTGGCCGCTCATTCGCCGGCCTTGCGCTTCTTGCGCGGTGTGCCGTCCTTGCGCGAGCGCGGGGTTCGCGGCCGTGCGGTTTCGCGCTCCACCTCGATGCTGTCGCTGCGATAGCCGCCCGCGCCGGCGGCCTTCTCCAGGTCTTCGACCATGCGGCGGATGCGATCGGCGAGTTTTTCCGAACTCATGCTCTCGCGCATGCGTTCCACCAGCAGCGGAAAGCCCAGCGGCGTCGGCCGCTTCACCGGGCGAATGTCCAGGCGCCGGGTCTGCAGGCGTTGCAGGGTCTGTTCCAGGCGCTGCACGTCCAGCTCCTGACGCAGCACTTCTTCCTGGGCCTGGCCGAGCAGCAGGTTGTCCGGGTCGTACTGGCGGAACACGTCGAAGAACAGCCCGCTGGACGCCTGCAACTGGCGCGCGCTTTTCTGCGCGCCGGGGCGCCCGGCGAAGACCAGCCCGGCGATGCGGGCGATCTCGCGAAAGCGCCGCCGCGCCAGCTCGCCGGCGTTGAGGCTGCCGAGCACGTCGTGCAGCAGGTCCTCGGTGGCGAACAGCTCCGCCGTCAGCCAGCGCGTCCAGTCGACCTCGGTCGCCGAGAGCAGCTCGAAGCCGTAGTCGTTCACCGCGATGGAGAAGGTCACCGGGGTGCGCCGGGCCAGGCGCCAGGCCAGCAGGCTGGCGAGGCCGAGGTGAACGTGGCGGCCGGCGAAGGGGTAGAGGAACAGGTGCCAGCCCTCGCGCGAGCGCAGCACTTCGGCGAGCAGGCTGGTTTCCGTGGGCAGCGCCGACCAGTCCAGCTGCACCTGCAGCAACGGCTGCACCAGGCGCATCTCGGCGCTGGCGTATTCGCCGCGCGAGGCCGCGCCGAGCTTTTCCACCACGGCGTCCGCCAGTTCGCTGGAAAGCGGCATGCGCCCACCGTTCCAGCGCGGCACCGCGGCCTTCTTGCTGGTGGCGCGGCGCACGTAGGCGGTCATGTTCTCGACCCGCACCAGTTCCAGCAGGCGACCGGCGAAGAGGAAGCCGTCACCGGGGCGCAGGCGGGCGATGAAGCCCTCTTCCACCGAGCCCAGCGAGCCGCCGGCGCCGCCGCGGGTCCAGTATTTCACCGTCAGGCTGGCGTCGCTGACGATGGTGCCGATGCTCATCCGGTGGCGCAGCGCCAGGCGCCGGTCGGGCACCTGCCAGAGGCCATCCGCGTCGGGCTCCACGCGCTGGTAGTCGGGGTAGGCCGTCAGCGATTGGCCGCCGTGGCGGACGAAGGCCAGCGCCCAGGCCCATTCGTCGTCGCTCAGGGCGCGGTAGGACCAGGTCTGGCGGACTTCGCACAGCAGTTCATCAGGCCGAAAACCGCCGCCCAGCGCCATGCTCACCAAGTGCTGGACCAGCACGTCGAGCGGCTTGGCCGGCGCCTCGCGACCTTCGATGCGCCGCGCGGCGACGGCGTCGTGGGCGGCGGCGGCCTCGACCAGCTCCAGCGAATGGGTCGGCACCAGGGTCACCCGCGACGGCCGGCCGGGGGCGTGGCCGGAGCGCCCGGCGCGTTGCATCAGACGCGCCACGCCTTTCGGCGAACCGATCTGCAGCACCCGTTCCACCGGCAGGAAGTCCACCCCGAGGTCGAGGCTGGAGGTGCACACCACGGCCTTCAGCGAACCGTCCTTCAGGCTCAGCTCGACCCAGTCGCGCACCTCGCGCGACAGCGAGCCGTGGTGCAGGGCGATCAGGCCCGCCCAGTCCGGGCGGGCTTCGAGGATCGCCTGGTACCAGATTTCTGACTGCGCGCGGGTGTTGGTGAAGACCAGCGAGGTGGCGGCGGATTCGACCTCGGCGACCACCTGCGGCAGCATCCGCAGGCCCAGGTGCCCGGCCCAGGGAAAGCGCTCGATGGCCGGCGGCAGCAGGGTATCGACGCGCAGCTCCTTGGCCGTCTCGCCCTGCACCAGGCGACCGGCGCCCGGCGCCAGCAGCACCTCCAGCGCGTGGGCCTGATTGCCCAGCGTGGCGGAAAGGCCCCAGACGATCAGTTGCGGGTTCCACAGGCGCAGCCGCGCCAGCGCCAGTTGCAGCTGCACGCCGCGCTTGTTGCCGAGCAGCTCGTGCCATTCGTCCACCACCAGCATGCGCAGGCCGGCGAAGGTCTGTCGGGCGTCGGCGCGGGTCAGCAGCAGGGTCAGGCTTTCCGGCGTGGTCACCAGCGCGCTGGGCAGGCGGCGACCCTGGCGGGCGCGCTCGGCGCTGCTGGTATCGCCGGTGCGCAGGCCGATGCTCCAGTCGATCTCCAGTTCGTCCAGCGGCGCCTGCAGGGCGCGAGCGGTGTCGGCGGCGAGGGCGCGCATCGGGGTGATCCAGAGCACCGTCAGCGGCGCCGCCTTGTCGCCGCGTTTCGCCGGGGCGCTGCGTGGTCTGGCGAAATGGTTCAGCGCCGCGAACCATACGGCGTAGGTCTTGCCGGCGCCGGTGGTGGCGTGCAGCAGGCCGGAGTCGCCGTCCTTCACCGCGCGCCACACGGTCTGCTGAAAGGGGAAGGGCTTCCAGCCCCGAGCGGCGAACCAGCGCGCGCCGAGGCTGCTCATACCGGACGCTTCGCGGCGTCGGTGCGCGCGGCGCACCCTACGGTTGTCGTGCGCAGCGCGGCTTCGGCTCCCGTAGGGTGCGCCCTGCGCACCGTGGTCGGACTCAACCGAGCGGGCGGCCTCACCCGAGCAGCTCCCGCAGGCTTTCCAGGGTGTCGGCCTCATCCACCGGCTTGTCGTGGCGCCAGCGCAGCATGCGCGGGAAGCGCACGGCGATGCCGCTCTTGTGCCGGGAGCTGGCGGCGATGCCTTCGAAGCCGAGCTCGAAGACCAGGCTCGGGGTGACGCTGCGTACCGGGCCGAACTTCTCCACGGTGGTCTTGCGCACGATGGCGTCGACCTTGCGCATTTCCTCGTCGGTGAGGCCCGAGTAGGCCTTGGCGAAGGGCACCAGCTTGCGGTCGGGATCGCCCGGCGCGCCGTCCCAGACGGCGAAGGTAAAGTCGGTGTAGAGGCTGGCGCGACGGCCGTGGCCGCGCTGGGCGTAGATCAGCACGGCGTCCACGAAATAGGGGTCGATCTTCCACTTCCACCAGGTGCCGACGTCCTTGGTGCGGCCCACGCCGTACTGGCCGTCACGGGCCTTGAGCATCATGCCTTCGACGCCCAGTTCGCGGGAGGCTTCGCGTTGGCGCGCCAGGTCGGCCCAGTCGCGGGCCTCGAGGCGCGGCGAGAGCATCAGCACCTCCGGGCCGGCGGGCAGGCCGTCGAGCAGATCGCCCGCGGTGGTTTCGGCCACCAGCGCCTCGAGCTGCGCGCGACGCTGCTGCTGCGGGTGCTGGCGCCAGTCCTCGCCGCGCCACTCCAGCAGGTCGTAGGCGAGCAGCGCCACCGGCGCCTGTTCCAGCACCTTGGCGGTCAGCGTCTTGCGGCCGATGCGTTGCTGCAACAGGGCGAACGGTTGCACGGCGAAGCGTTTCAGCGCTTCGCTGCCGGCCGCCGCGGTATCGCTCGTCGGCGTATCGGCGAGCGCTTCGGGCGCGCCTTTCCAGACTACGATCTCGCCGTCGATCACCGTGCCATCGGGCAGGCGCGCGGCCAGTGCCTGCAGTTCGGGAAAGCGCTCGGTCACCAGTTCCTCGCCGCGCGACCAGACCCACAGCTGGCCGTCGCGCTTCACCAGTTGCGCGCGGATGCCGTCCCACTTCCACTCCACCAGCCAGTCTGCCGGCGCGCCGAGCTGGGCGTCGAAGTCTTCCAGCGGAAGTTGCAGCGGGTGAGCGAGGAAGAACGGATACGGCTGGCCGCCGCGCTGCGCGTGCTCGTCGGCGGATTCGGCGGCGATCAGCGCGCGATAACCTTCGGCGCTTGGTCGGTGCGACAGATCGGTGTAGCCGACCAGCCGTTGCGCCACGCGCTTGGCGTCGAGGCCGCCGACTCTTGCCAGCGCGCGGGTCACCAGCAGTTTGGAGACGCCGACGCGGAAGGCGCCGGTGATCAGCTTGATGCAGACCATCAGGCTGCGCCGGTCGAGCTGCGCCCAGAGCCGCGGCAGGCGCTCGGCCAGCTCTTCCGGCGGCAGGCCGCGCAACGGCAGCAGCCTGTCCTGCATCCACACGGCGAGCCCTTCGTCGGAGCTGTGCGACGATTCCGGCAGCAGCAGCGAAATGGTTTCGGCGAGGTCGCCGACCGCCTGGTAGCTCTCCTCGAACAGCCATTCCGGCAGCGCCGCCGCCTGCATCGCGGTCTCGCGCAGCAGCCTGCTCGGCACCAGCTGGCGCGGCCGTCCGCCGGAAAGGAAATACACCGCCCAGGCGGCATCGGCGGCGGGCACCTGCTGGAAGTAGAACTGCATGGCGGCGAGCTTGGCATTGTTCGAGGTGGTGGCGTCGAGCCGCGCGTAGAGGTCGGCGAAGGCTTTCATCGGCGCGATTCCGCCGTGGCGCGGGCCTTCATGTCGGCTCCGCCGCGCTGTCGTCTTCCTCGCCGTATTCGGTCTCGAAGCCCTGGGCGTCGAGACCCTTCTGTTCGCGCAGGTAGCGCACCAGGACCGCCACCGAGCCGTGGGTGACCATCACCCGCTCGGCGCCGGTCTGCTCGATGGCCCACAGCAGACCGGGCCAGTCGGCATGATCGGAGAGCACGAAGCCGCGGTCGACGCCGCGTCGGCGACGGGTGCCGCGCAGCATCATCCAGCCGCTGGCGAAGGCGTCGGAATAGTCGCCGAAGCGGCGCATCCAGGTGCTGCCGCCGGCCGACGGCGGAGCGAGGACGATGGCCTGTTTCAGGCGCGGGTCGTTCTTCTTCAGGTCGCCGGCGTAGAGCGTTTCCGGGATGCGGATGCCGGCCTCGCGATAGACCCGGTTGAGCGGTTCCACCGAACCGTGGGCGACGATCTGGCCGATGCTTTCGTCCAGCCCGTGGAGAATCCGCTGGGCCTTGCCGAACGCATAGCAGAACAGTACCGAAGGGCGGCCGGCGGCGGCGTTTGCTCGCCACCAGTCGTTGACCTCGGTGAAGATTTCCGCCTGCGGCTGCCAGCGGTAGATCGGCAGGCCGAAGGTCGACTCTGTGATGAAGGTGTGGCAGCGCACCGGCTCGAAGGGCGCACAGGTGCCATCCGGTTCGACCTTGTAGTCTCCCGAGGCGACCCAGACTTCGCCGCGGTACTCCAGGCGCACCTGCGCCGAGCCGAGCACGTGGCCGGCGGGATGGAAGCTCAGGGTGACGCCGTGGTGTTCGAGGCGCTCGCCGTAGGCCAGGGTCTGCAGCGGCATGTCCGCGGCGATGCGCGAACGCAGTATGCCTTCGCTGTCCGCGGCGGCCAGGTAATGGCCCATGCCCCAGCGCGCGTGGTCGCCGTGGGCGTGGGTGATCACCGCGCGCTCGACCGGGCGCCAGGGGTCGATGTAGAAGTCGCCGGGGGGGCAGTAGAGTCCTTCGGGGCGGGCGATGACGAGGTCCATGGGGCTCTGCGCTGACGGGCTTGTCAGTTTGGAGCGACGGCGACGCGGCGAAGTTCGCCGCCTTGACCGGCGGCGCACCCGGCGAAACGGGTGCGCACGCCGCTATCCGCGGATCATTTCGCCGGCAGCAGGTAGAGGCTTTTGTTGCCGTAGGCGCGGTCGAGGTTTTCCGCCTTGAACGGGAAGGTCTGGTACTGCGCCTTGAGCCAGGCGTCGATGCCGTCCGCGTAGTTCTTGCTGGCCGGGTTGCCGGATTGCCCGGAGCTGTTCACGCCCATCAGCGGCTCGTCGCGGCCGAAGTCGACGACGATGCGCATGGCCGGCACCAGCCAGGTGTCGAAATCCGCGCCCCAGTGGTAGGCGGAGACGTTCAGCGTGCTGTGGTCGCCGCCGGCCATGTACGGGCCGCGGTCCAGATAGCCCTTGATCGCATCGACCTTGGCGCGCTCGCCGGCGGCCATGTACGGCGCCATCTTGCTGGCGTCGCTGGCGAAGGTATAGGTGTGCAGCTTGCCCCACTGCCAGGCGCTGCGGTCGCTGCCGAGCTTGCTTTCGGTGAAGGTGACGGCGGCGGCCAGGCTGCGCGCGAGGATCGCCGGCTTGTCTTCCTTCTGCGGCGTGTTGACGTCATCCCAGAACGGGCTGTCGACGCGGCCGAGCAGATGGTCGGCCTGCGCCGAGTAGGAGGTGTCGGCGGTTTGCACCAGGGCTTTCCAGGCCGGGCTGGTCTCTGGGCCGAGCTCGTCGAGGAAGGTCTGCCGCGCGCTTTCGTAGAGGAAGGCCTCGTACAGCGCGGCGTCGGCCGAATTCGCCGCCAGTTTGCCGTCGAAGGCGCGCAGGCGATCCAGCGCCTCGCGCGCCTTGCCGCCCTGGTCGGCGGGCAGGGCGTCGATGGCTTTCTTCAGCGGTCCGGCCATCAGCGGCTCGTCGAACATCGCCTTGAGCTTGGCGGCGAACGGCGTGGTCTGGTCGTACTGCATGGCGACCATGCTCTGCGCGTCCTGCTTGCCGCGCCCGGCGAGTTCGGCGATGCGCTCGGCGCGCTCCGGGTAGTACCAGGAGTTCGACAGCTGCACGCCGTAGCCGCCCTGCACGGTGCGGTTGTTGGCGGTGCCCAGCCAGCCCTGCGGCGGGTCCTGGTCGTAGGGGAAGAGCATCGAGTCGGCATAGCCGTCCCAGCCGTAGCGGTCGTCCCAGCCCGGCGAGGGCATCAGGCCGCGGCCCAGGCGGCGGTTCGGGTAGCGCCCGGTGACCTGCCAGCCGATGTGCTCGGCGTCGGCGAAGACGATGTTCAGCGCCATCGCCTGCACGCCGCGGGCGATGTCGAAGGCCTGCTCCACCGACTTGGCGCGCGACAGGTCGAAGAATGCATCGAGGGTCTTGTCGCCGTCAGGCTGGACGCTCTTGAGCGCCAGCCCGTAGCCGCTGGAGAGCTGCAGCGGTTGCAGCGGGGTCTTGCGCTCGCCCAGCACGCTGTTCAGCAGCGGACCGTTGCGCGTCTCGTAGATCGTTTCGCGGACCGGCTTCTGGCCCTTGATGAAGAAGGTCTCGCTGCGCTCGCGCGCCGGCTGCCATTTGCCGTTGACCTGGTAGTAGAGGCGGCCGCCTTCCTTCTTCACCTTCTCCAGGAACAGGTCCTGGTTGTCGCCCATGACCATGGTCATGCCCCACGCCAACTTGCCGTTGAAGCCGGCGACCACGGCCGGCACGCCTGCGATGGACACCCCGGCGGCGTTGTATTTGGGCGAACGGATCTGCACGAAATTCCACAGCGACGGCATCGACAGCGGCAGGTGCGTGTCGTTGGCCAGCAGGCTCTTGCCGCTGCGGCTCTTGTACGGCGCGATCGCCCAGTTGTTGGAGGCGGCGACGCCGAGCATGTTCAGGCTGGCGACCTGTTCTGCGGCGGTGTCCACGGCGGCGAGGCCGGGAATGCTTCCGGCGAGGTTGAGGCCCTTGAGCTTGTCCGCTTCGTCGAACGGCAGCGGCTCGTCCGGGTAGGTCGGCAGCAGCCAGGCCAGCTTGTCGCTGCCGACCTTCTGCGCCAGCACCAGCGAATCGATTTCTTCCTGCAGGTTCACCGCCAGGCCGAAGTTCAGCAGGCAGAACACCAGCACCGAGTCCTCTGGCTTCCAGTAGGCCGGTTTGTAGCCGGATTCGGCGAGGTCCATCGGCAGCTTGTCGCGGTAGCGATAGAGGTAGGCATTGACCCCGCGCGAATACACCTCGAAGAACTGCTTGAGGCGCGGCGAGGCGTTCTTGTAGAGCACCTCGGCGCTGGCGCGCAGGTTCACCGCGCGCATGAAGCGGTCGATCTCCAGCGCGCCGGGGCCGGCCATCTCCGACAGCCGTCCTTCGGCCATCAGGCGCATGCCAACCATCTGGCTCAGGCGGTCGCTGGCGTGCACGTAACCCAGCGCGAACAGCGCGTCATGGAAGTTGCCGCTCTCGATCAGCGGCATGCCCAGCGGGTTGCGCCGCACCACCG
Organism: Pseudomonas sp. UBA6310; assembly: GCF_002438225.1. Lineage (NCBI taxonomy): Bacteria > Pseudomonadati > Pseudomonadota > Gammaproteobacteria > Pseudomonadales > Pseudomonadaceae > Pseudomonas > Pseudomonas sp. UBA6310. Next base: position 12,696 of record NZ_DJTK01000004.1, read on the forward strand.
CGCTTTCCGCCACGCCCTTGATGCGCAGCACGCCCTGGTCGGGCGCCACGCTGTCGGCGTAGCGGCTGTCGAGCAGGGACTGGCAACCGGCGAGGCCGAGCAGGGCGCCGAAGCCCAGGCCAAGGGACACACCGGTCAGCGGACGGAACAGGCGAAAGCGCATGCGAAAAGCCTCTTGCAGCGAAGACGATAGGAAGAGGTGAAGGGCGACCTGGGTTTCGGCCAGCCTAGCAAAGGCGCTGGCGACCGGCGCGGCAACGCGCCGCGAAGGCGAGCTAAGGTAGTGAGCGACGCGGCGGCTGGCAAGGGGCGCGCGGGGCAAATTCAGCGTGGTGCGGGTGGGCTGGAACCAGGCGGGCAGCCGGGGCGACGGCTGCCCGGAAGCGCCTCAGGCGCCGTGGCACTTCTTGAATTTCTTCTCGCTGCCGCAGGGGCACGGATCGTTGCGACCGACGTCCTTCAGCGGATTGCGCAGCGGTTCCTGGTGCGCGTGGCCGCAGTCGGGACCGTGTACGTGGTGGTGATGCTCATGGTCATGGTCGTGGTTGCAATCGGGACCATGGACATGCGGTTCTTGGGACATGGAAAGCTACTCCGGTAGGTAATCGCCGGGGATTATCTCGCCTATGCGCAGAACCTGCACGTTGCGGGAGAACATTCCCGTCTTCACCTCGCCCTTGAGGCGGTAGCGGATCGGCGCATCCGGTTCCTCGAGCATCTTCACCATGCCCTTGACGTGCCGCCAGAGGTTGGTGCGCACCGGGATCTCGAAGGTCTGGTGGCCATGCGCGGGCACGCTGACGTGCTTGTTGAACTCGCCCTCGGTGAGCGGGATGTCGTTCAGGTAGATGTCGTAGATGAGGCCGCGCACCGACAGGCGAACGTCGTTCGGGTTGTCGATCCTGAAGCGCAGCGTGAAGCGTTGTTCCAGCAGACGCGCCTTGACCACCTCGACCTTCACCAGGCGGACCTCAGGGTCCTTCAGGTGGCTGGTGAACCAGGTCGAGCAACCCACCTGACTGGCGCTCAGGGCGAGCAGTGCCAGAAGGCCGAGAATTCTTGCTAGGTAAACCTGGGGAAACATGCCGGTACTCCGATTGACGGCTGAGTGTAACAAGCAACTGCTTGGCGGCAATCGGTTGTGGAGGGAAAAAAAGCTGCGCCATACTGGAAACGGTTTTTACAGGAGTTTCACCCATGAGGCTTTACGAGATCGCTTTCAGCGGCCGATTGTTGCCCGGCGCACAACCCGATGCGGTCAAGGCCAACCTGGCGCGTCTGTTCCAGGCCGACGCGCAGCGCATCGCGTTGCTGTTCTCCGGTCGGCGCATGGTGATCAAGAACAACCTCGACGAGGCGGCGGCGGAAAAGTACCGCGTCGCCCTGGAGCGAGCCGGCGCGCTGGCCGAAGTCAGCTCGATGGAAGTGGACGTCGAGGAAGTCGAAATGGCGCCGCCTCCGCCGATGCCGGCCGCTGCGACGCCGGCTGAGTCCGCGCCGGCGCGCCGGCTGCAGGTGGCACCTCGCGACGAGTACATGGCGGCCTTCGTCGACGTCGAGGCGCCGGATTTCGGTATCGCGCCCATCGGTGCGGACCTGCAGGACCGCAAGCCCGAACCGCAGGCGCCGGCGGTCGATCTCTCCGCGCTCAGCCTGGCACCGGTCGGCAGCGACATGGGGCAGGCCAAGGCGGCGCCCGCCGCCCCAGCCCCGGATGTCTCGCACATCAGGCTGATGTAATCAGAAGAAACCCGCACAGCACTTCTTGAATTTCTGCCCGCTGGCACAGGGGCAGGGATCGTTTCGTCCCGCGTTCAGCGGCACGCCCGGGTCGATGAAGTACCAATGGCCGGCGTTCTGCACGAACGCCGAGCGCTCGTGCTGGGCGTGTTCGCCCTGGCCGTCGTGCCAGCGCGCGACGAATGTCACGAAGGCATGTTCGGGCTGGCCGCCGAGCACCTCGCTGCTTTCCACCTGCAGACCCAGCCAGGTGCTTTGCGCGCTCCAGGCCGCCATTGCGCCGCGGTCCAGCGCCGACTGCTGGGCGGGGAGGGTGGTCGCGACGAGGTAATCGATCAGCCCGAGCACATAGGCGCTGTAGCGACTGCGCATCAGCTGCTCGGCGCTCGGCGCCGGCGTTCCGCCGTGGTAACGACCGCAACATTCGATCAGCAGGCTGCCGCTGCCGCAGGGACAACTGGGACTCATGGCTTCACCACCAGTATTTGCCGAAGTTTTCCGGGTTGGCCCAGAACCGCGCATTCAGCCAGTCCGGGACCTGCTTGTAATCATGGAGATCATAGGTGAACAGGGTCAGAACCTGCTCTTCGCGGCGGAACCGTTCGCTGGCCTGCATCCCCAGCGAATAGAAGTCGGTGGCCTGCCAGTCGCAGGCGGCCAGGTCGACCAGCACGGCCAGCCGATGGGCATTCAGGTTGCGGATGCCGCCGAGCAGTTCCAGGCCGCTGCGCTTGGGCAGATGCTCGAGGCAATCGGCGACCACCGCCAGTGCATAGCGCTGCGCTGCGATGGCCGCCGGCAGCGGGCCGGGGGCCACATAATCTATCTGGCAGCTCGGGTGCGTATCGCGGTAGGCTTGCAGCGCTGGCAGATCGCTGGCGCCAGCCAACAGCAGGCGTTCAGGGGACTGGCTTTCCAGTAATGCAGCCAGGGCTTGTTGGGGTGTTCGTTGCGAAAAGCTTTCCGTCATTGGGGAACCTCAGCGTGAAGCAGAGAGACTAACGTCTCGAACCCTCATGGCACAGGGCCAGTCGCCCACGCCTGGCGGACTTATAAAAGCGTTGCCATCCAAAGTGTCGGCATACGATCCGATTCTTCCAAGGAGACTTCACATGAGCATGTTAAGGAAAGCTGTACCGCTGGTTCTGATTTCCGGCGTTCTGACCGGTTGTGCCGGTGTACAGAAATCCGACTGGCCGATGTGCGCGGCTGTCGGCGGCGTCACCGGTGCCGCTCTGGGCGCCATCGAAAGCAGCGCTTACGCTGGTTGGGGCGTGCTGGTAGGCGGCGCGACTGCTGCAGCCTATTGCTGGGTCCACGGTCAGGGTGAAGAAACCGTCGCCTACGTCGAAGAGACCCCGGCTCCGGCACCCGCTCCGGCTCCGGAACCGGCTGCTGAAGCCGTTCGCGTTGAACTCGACGTGAAATTCGACTTCGACAAGTCCACCGTGAAGTCGGAAAGCATGGGCGATATCCAGAACCTGGCCGACTTCATGAAGCAGTATCCGCAGACCACCACCGTTGTTGAAGGCCACACCGACTCCGTCGGCACCGACGCCTACAACCAGAAACTGTCCGAGCGTCGCGCCAGTGCCGTTCGCGACGTTCTGGTCAACAAGCTGGGTGTTTCGGGCGCTCGTGTCGAGTCCGTTGGCTACGGCGAGTCGCGTCCGGTTGCCGACAACGCAACCGAAGCCGGTCGTGCCATCAACCGTCGCGTTGAAGCCGCTGTGGAAGCCGAAGCCAAGTAATCTTGCGCCGAGGCCACGCCGACTGAGGTCGGCGTTCCAGAAAAACCCGCTTCGGCGGGTTTTTTTATGCCGCGGGCAATGCCTTCGCCGAGGGCATCGGCTAGCATCCCGCCACGCGTGGCGGCCACCGTCGCGAACACTCGGAAGGAAGGTTGGATGAAACTGTTGAGCCTGCTGGGCAAAGCCATCGTGCTGGTGTTCTGGCTGGTGCTGCTGGTGAACCTGCTGCAGCCCTTCGCCGCGCCGTTCGCGCTGCTGCTGAATCTATGTGGCGTGCTCTTCCTGGTCGCGCACCTGATCGAGATCCTGGTGTTTCGCGCGCGCCTGCAGGGCCGTCCCAAGCCCTGGTCCGATCGCCTGCAGATCATGCTTTTCGGCGTGTTCCACCTGCTGGCGCTGCGTCCGGCCAAATCGGCCGGGTGAACGTCAGAAGCTCGGCCGCGCGGCGACGACCGCCACCAGGGCCAGGCCGAGCAGCAGGTTGATACCCACCAGGCGGCGAATCTTCCCCAGCGCCGCGCCACCCGCCGGCCAGTCCTCGGCATCCACCGCCTGGCGCAGCGCCGGCAACTGCAGCAACTGCACCCGCAGGAACAGTGCGAGCATCGCCAGGTACAGGCCGATCATCACGTGCACATAGCGCGGCGCGGTCTCGAAGCCGGTGAAGCGCAGTTGCAGCAGGCCGATGCCGCTGACCGGCAGGATCAGCACCG
>NZ_DJTK01000045.1:0-3280 GCF_002438225.1 Pseudomonas sp. UBA6310
CAGACCGGTGTGGAAATGGAGGCGCTCACCGCCGCCAGCGTCGCCGCGCTGACGATCTACGACATGTGCAAGGCGGTGGACCGCGGCATGCTCATCGAGGGCATCCGCCTGCTGGAGAAACTCGGCGGCAAGAGCGGCCACTTCGTCGCCGGGGAGGCCTGATGATCCGCGTGCAGTACTTCGCCCGCTACCGCGAAAGCCTCGGCCTGGACAGCGAGCAGCTGCCCTGGGACACGCGCTTCGCCTGCCTCGACGACCTGCGCCAGGTATTGCTGGCACGCGGTGGCGCCTGGGACGTGCTCGCCGAGCGCAACCTGATGTGCGCGCGCAACGACGAGCTGTGCAGCCTCGCCGAGCCGCTGCAGGACGGCGATCAGGTCGCCTTCTTTCCCACCGTCACCGGAGGCTGAAATGGCGATTCGCGTGCAGTTGGCCCCCTTCGATCCCGGCGCCGAGCTCAACGCGCTGCATGCGGCGAACGTCGGTGTCGGCGCGGTGGTCGGCTTCGTCGGCTACGTGCGCGATTTCAATGACGGCCGCGAGGTGGCGGGGATGTTCCTCGAGCACGCGCCCGGCATGACCGAGAAGGCCCTGGCGAAGATCGTCGCCGAGGCCGAGCGGCGCTGGCCGTTGCTGCGTGTCGACGTGCTGCACCGGGTCGGCGCGCTGCAACCGGGCGAGCCGATCGTCTTCGTTGGCACCGCCAGCGCCCACCGCCAGGCCGCGTTCGCCGCCTGCGATTTCGTCATGGACTACCTGAAGACCCGCGCGCCGTTCTGGAAGAAGGAAGACACCGCCGAAGGCCCGCGCTGGGTGGAAGGGCGCGCCAGCGACGAGGATGCAGCCGGGCGCTGGGAGAGCTAGCGTCGGCCGGGTTGCGGCTGATCCGTTAGGGTCCCCTGCACGGGCTTGCCCCGACCCCGAGATGCGGCCGGCCGCTTCAGTTGAGGCCGATGTAGATGCCCAGGGCGATCGGCGCGAGCATCGACAGGCCGCCGGCGCCGGTCATCCAGACGCCCCATTCCTTCTCGCGGAAGGTGAAGCCGATGCCGAGCAGCAGGAATCCTGCGACCAGAAGGGAAATCATGAGGTGGAAGTTGTCCATGGCGAAGCCTCCCGCCAAGCGTTGGCGTACTTTCAGCGTAGCTCCCGCCTGATTACCCATGATGATCCGCGTCAGCGTCGCAGGGCGGGAAGCAACGCCAGCAAGCCTTCCGGCAGCGCCTGGCGCAGGTTTTCCGTCAGGGTCTCGCGGCGTTTCTGATAGGCGACGCCGATGCCGATCAGCGTCAGCACGATCGGGAACAGCAGGGAGTCGGCAAACACCCGGTACGACAGGTAGCCCAGGTAGGCCGCCACGCCGAGCGCGCCGAAGACCATGAACAGCGGCCGGCGCAGGGCCACCGCGATGCCCATCAGGGACAGGTTGATCAGGCAGTAGAACGCCTTGCCCAGTTCGCTGCCGCTGTCCATCAGGGTCAGCCCGCCCCAGAACGCCAGCAGACCGGCGAAGTAGCCCCAAAAGGCGAAGTCGCGTCGGGTTCGGCCGTCCACCAGCAGGCTGGCGAGAATCAGCGCCAGGCCGAACCAGAGCGACACCCAGCGCCGCTGTTCCCAGCTGAAGTCCGTGCCGTAGAGCAGGTCGGTCAGGTCCATCGACATGAACCACAGCGCCGCCGCCAGCGGCATGACGATGAACGGAAAGGGCAGCATGCGCAGCATCAGCAGCCCGGTCAGCACGGTCGCCACCTCCATGCCGAGCCAGCCGCCGCGCACGTAGACGTAGTAGTCGTGGTAATCGCCGAGCCCGTCGTCCTCCGGCCACCAGCCGAGCAGGCGCTGCAGGGCGAACACCGCCAGCGGCGTCAGGCTCACCGCCACCGCGCCGAGCAGCCCGCCGGGAATCTGCAGGCCGCGGCGCCAGAGGCCCAGGCCGCAGAGGGTGAACAGCGCCATGTAGGCGACAGTGATCACCAGCAGGGCGATCTCGCCGATGCGCATCCACGCCTCGGTGAGCAGCCAGCCGAGCGCGCCGATGATCAGCACGGCGCCGAAGTAGTAGGCGACGTGGGCGAGCTGGAAGCTCGGCTGGTCTGGTTGCTGGCGGCGCAGGAAGGCCAGCAGCGCCTGCTCCTGGCCGGGCTGGAGGATGCCGGCCTGCACGGCGCGGGTGAGGTCGGCGGCGTCGAAGCGCTCGGTCATGGCGTCGTTCCCTGGGGCGATGAGCGAGTCTGGCGGAGCCCGCCTGGATTTGCCAGAAAGGCATCGGCGGCGGCGGAACGAAAAACGGAGCCCAGGGGCTCCGTTTTTGTCGGCGATCAGTGCTTGCGCGGCACCGGCTTGAGCAACTCGTCCGGTGGCATCTCGCAGGTGATCTTGCGGCCCATCAGCTCTTCGATCGGCGGCAGGGCGAAGGCGTCGTCCTCGCCGGCGAAGCTGATCGAGGTGCCGCTGGCGCCGGCGCGACCGGTACGGCCGATGCGGTGCACGTAGTCGTCCGGGTCTTCCGGCAGGGTGAAGTTGATCACGTGGCTGATGGCATCGACGTGGATGCCGCGGCCGGCGACGTCGGTGGCGACCATCACGCGGATCTTGCCTTCGCGGAAGTCTTCCAGGGTGCGGATGCGCTTGTGCTGCGGCACGTCGCCGGACATCTGCGCGGCGCTGATGCCGTCACGGGTCAGGCGTTCCTCGATGCGCCGCACTTCGTCCTTGCGGTTGGCGAAGACCATCACCCGCACCCAGTCGTTCTGCGTGATGAGGTTGTACAGCAGCTTGTACTTGTCGCTGCCGGCGACCGCGTAGACGTGCTGCTCGACGTTGTCGCTGGCGACGGTTTCAGGTTCGATCTCGACGATCGCCGGCTCCGTGGTCCACTGCTTGGCGAGGTTCATCACGTCTTCGGTGAAGGTGGCGGAGAACAGCAGGGTCTGGCGTTCGCCCTTCATCGGCGTCTGCCGGATGATCTGCCGCACCTGCGGGATGAAGCCCATGTCGAGCATGCGGTCGGCCTCGTCGAGCACCATCACCTCGACCATGTCCAGATGCACTTCGCCACGCTGGTTGAAGTCCAGCAGGCGCCCCGGCGTCGCCACCAGGATGTCGCAGTAGCGGGCCTCGAGTTGCTTGAGCTGCTTGTCGAAGTCCATGCCACCGACGAAGGTCATCACGTTGAGGCCGCTGTATTTGGTCAGCGCCGCCGCGTCCTTGGCGATCTGCACCACCAGCTCGCGGGTCGGGGCGATGATCAGCGCGCGCGGCTCGCCCATGTAGCGTTCCT
>NZ_DJTK01000051.1:0-78083 GCF_002438225.1 Pseudomonas sp. UBA6310
CCGGAGTTGCCGCCGCCGATCACCGCCACGCGCTTGCCCTTGAACAGCGGACCGTCGCAGTGCGGGCAGTAGGCCACGCCCTTGTTACGGTATTCCTGCTCGCCGGGCACGTTCATTTCCCTCCAGCGGGCGCCGGTGGAGAGGATCACGGTCTTCGCCTTGAGGCTGGCACCGCTCTCGAACTTCACTTCGTGCAGGGCACCTTCGCCGCTGGCCGGGATCAGCTGGCTGGCGCGCTGCAGGTTCATGATGTCGACCTCGTACTGACGCACGTGCTCTTCCAGCGCGCGTGCCAGCTTCGGCCCTTCGGTCTCCTGCACGGAGATGAAGTTCTCGATGGCCATGGTGTCCAGCACCTGACCGCCGAAGCGCTCGGCGGCGACACCGGTGCGGATGCCCTTGCGCGCGGCGTAGATCGCCGCCGCGGCGCCGGCCGGGCCACCGCCGATGACCAGCACGTCAAAGGCTTCCTTGGCGTTGAGCTTCTCGGCGTCGCGGGCCGAGGCGCCGGTGTCGATCTTGGCGAGGATCTGCTCGACGTCCATGCGGCCCTGGCCGAACAGCTCGCCGTTCAGGTAGATGCTTGGCACCGACATGATCTGGCGGTCGTTGACTTCGTCCTGGAACAGCGCTCCGTCGATGGCGACATGGCGGATGTTCGGGTTGAGCACGGCCATCAGGTTCAGCGCCTGGACCACGTCCGGGCAGTTCTGGCAGGACAGCGAGAAGTAGGTCTCGAAGTTGAATTCGCCTTCCAGGCCCTTGATCTGCTCGAGGGTTTCAGCCGTGGCCTTAGACGGGTGGCCGCCAACCTGCAACAGGGCGAGGACCAGCGAGGTGAATTCGTGGCCCATCGGCAGGCCGGCGAAACGCAGGCTGATGTTGCCGTTGGGACGGTTGAGCGAGAACGACGGCTTGCGGGCGTCCGCGCCATCGGTCTTGAGGGTGATCTTGTCGGTCAGGCTGACGATGTCCTGCAGCAGGCCGAGGGTTTCCTGAGATTTCGCGCTGTCATCGAGGGACGCGACGATCTCGAACGGCTGGGTGACCTTTTCGAGGTAGGCCTTCAACTGGGTTTTAAGATTGTCGTCCAACATGGCGGCGGTTTCCCTTTTGCTGAATTTTGAGAAAAGAACGCCCGGGCGGATCGCACCCGGGCGTCGGGCACCTTGAGACGTTTAACCTCGTGGCGCTTGGAACGGTTTGTCAGGGGTCAACGACGACCTGACGAGCGCTCGATTTAGATTTTGCCGACCAGGTCCAGCGACGGAGCCAGGGTCTTCTCGCCTTCTTTCCACTTGGCCGGGCAGACTTCGCCCGGGTGAGCGGCGGTGTACTGGGCGGCTTTCAGTTTGCGCAGGGTTTCCGACACGTCACGAGCGATCTCGTTGGAGTGGATTTCCACGGTCTTGATCACGCCTTCCGGGTTGATCAGGAAGGTGCCGCGCAGGGCCAGGCCTTCTTCCGGAATGTGCACGCCGAAGGCGTTGGTCAGTTGGTGGGTCGGGTCACCGATCAGCGGGAACTGAGCCTTGCCAACGGCCGGCGAAGTTTCGTGCCATACCTTGTGCGAGAAGTGGGTATCGGTGGTGACGATGTACACCTCGGTACCGGCCTTCTGGAACTCGGCGTAGTTGTTGGCGGCGTCTTCGATCTCGGTCGGGCAGTTGAAGGTGAAGGCAGCCGGCATGAAGATCAGTACCGACCACTTGCCTTTGAGGGATTCCTCGGTGACTTCGATGAACTTGCCGTTGTGGAATGCGTTGACTTTGAAAGGCTGGACTTGAGTGTTAATCAGAGACATCAGTGGAGCTCCTTCAGGGGGTTTGGAAAATTTGATGTCGCCATCCTAACGAGGTTGGCGGGAAAGTTTTAATTGATTGAGGCGATGACTGTCATTGGCTGACTCTATGCAGCGGCGCCTCGCGCGCGAAGAACATGATCGACCAGTCGCCCGCAACACGCCAGCAGCGAAAACGGCCCGCAGGGGGCCGCTCCGTTCCATCGGGGATTGTCATGTCTGGGTGTGACACTCCCAAGACCCCGATGTTCGTCAGCGCGGCTTGTAGACCTGCCCGGTCTGCGCGCCCTCGACGCTCTTCGCGTAGGCCAGCGCCGCTTCCGCCGCGGGGATCGGCTTGAAGCCGCGGAAATAGCTGGCGTACACCTCCATCGACTCCTCGACCACCGTCGGGCTTACGGCGTTGACGCGCAGGCCGCGGGGCAGCTCGATCGCCGCGCCGCGGACGAAACCGTCGATCGCGGCGTTGACCAGGCTCGCCGAGCTGCCAAAACGGATCGGCTCGTCGCTGATGATGCCCGAGGTGAAGGTGAAGGACGCGCCGTCGTTGGCGAACTCGCGGCCGATCAGCAGCAGGTTGACCTGGCCCATCAGCTTGTCGCGCAGGCCGACGGCGAACTGTTCCTCGCCCATCTCGGCCAGCGCGCCGAAGTGCACCTTGCCTACCGCGCTGACCAGCGCATCGAACCGGCCGATCTGCTCGAACAACCGACCGATCGAGGCCGTATCGGTGATGTCGACCTGATGGTCGCCGTTGCTGCGGCCGACCCGGACGATCTCGTGGCGCGGGGCGAGTTCGGCATCGATCGCCTTGCCGAGGGTGCCGCTGGCGCCGATGAGGATGATCTTCATGGAGCTGCTCCTGTCGGGGGATGGGCACCCAGTGTAGGCGCAAGCCGGGCACGGCGGTGAGCGCCTGCGCGGCAGTGGGCACTGCGCAGGCGCTATCATGTGCGCTCCTTTTGCCGACGATGACCCCCATGACTACGGAAACACCGACGCTGCTGACCGCCCTGGAAACCGCCGACATGCTGCTGATCGACGACCTGCACGCCTGGCAGTTCGCGCTGGACGAGGCGGCGCTGGCGCAGGTCGCCCAGGGCGTCTTCGCCGACGCCGACAGCCTGCTGAGCATCGAGTGCATGGACGGCCGTACTCGCCGCGTCTGGCGCTTCTCTTCCGTGCAGGTACGGGCCGCCACCTTCGATGCGCCGAGTGACAGCTGGCGCGTCGCCGACGCCGATGGCGAACACCGGCTGGTGTGCCTGGCGGCATTCGGTGGCGACGACAGCGACGCCGAAGAAGACGACGCCAGCAACGACGCGTAGAAAACGCGAGCCGCCTGACAGCGCGCATGAAAAAACCGCCCCGAAGGGCGGTTTTTCGTTCTGGCAGGCTTAGCCGCCGAGGTAGGCGTCGCGCACCTTCGGGTCGTGCAGCAGTTCCTGGCCGCTGCCCTGCATGACGATCCGGCCGTTCTCCAGCACGTAGCCGCGGTCGGCGAGCTTGAGCGCCTGGTTGGCGTTCTGCTCGACGAGGAACACGGTCACGCCGTCTTCGCGCAGCTGTTCGATGATGTCGAAGATCTGCTGGATGATGATCGGCGCCAGGCCCAGCGACGGTTCGTCGAGCAGCAGCAGCTTGGGCTTGCTCATCAGCGCACGGCCGATGGCGAGCATCTGCTGCTCGCCGCCGGACATGGTGCCGGCGCGCTGCGCCAGGCGTTCCTTGAGCCGCGGGAACAGGTGCAGCACCTTGTCCAGTTGCTGCTGGTTGTCCGCCTTGCTGCCGAAGAAGCCGCCCATGGCGAGGTTTTCCTCGACGGTCAGGCGGGCGAACACGCGGCGGCCTTCCGGCACGACGGCGATGCTCTTGCGCATGATCTGCGGGGTTTCCAGGCCGACCAGTTCCTCGCCTTCGTAGCGAATGCTGCCGCTGGTGGCCTGCGGCGTGCCGCAGAGGGTCATCAGCAGGGTGGATTTGCCGGCGCCGTTGGCCCCGATCAGGGTGACGATCTCGCCCTTGCGGACTTCCACGCTGACGCCGTGCAGCGCCTGGATCTTGCCGTAGAAGGTGGACACGTTATCGAAATACAGCATTGGATTACGCCTCCCCCAGATAGGCTTTGATCACGTCCGGGTTGTCGCGGACCTGCGCCGGCGTGCCGTCGGCCAGGGGCGTGCCCTGGTTGATCACGAAGATGTGGTCGGAAATGCTCATCACCAGGTGCATGTCGTGCTCGATCAGCAGCACGGTGACGTTGTGCTCGTCGCGCAGCACGCCGATCAGTTGCTTGAGGTCTTCGGTTTCCCGCGGGTTGAGGCCGGCGGCCGGCTCGTCGAGCATCAGGATGCGCGGGCGCGTCATCATGCAGCGGGCGATCTCCAGGCGGCGCTGCTGGCCGTAGGCGAGGGTGCCCGCCGGGCGGTTGGCGACGTCGGTCAGGTTGACCCGTTCCAGCCAGTGCGCGGCGAAATCCATCGCCTCGCGCTCGCTGCGGCGGTAGCCCGGCGTCTTCAGCAGGCCGGCGAGGAAGTTGGTGTTGAGGTGGCGATGCTGCGCCACCAGCAGGTTTTCCACGGCGGTCATGTCCTTGAACAGGCGCACGTTCTGGAACGTCCGCACCACGCCCTTGCGCGCGATGTGATGGCCCGGCAGGCCTTCGATCTGCTCGCCGGCGAGGCGGATGCTGCCGGAAGTCGGCTTGTAGAAACCGGTCAGGCAGTTGAACACGGTGGTCTTGCCGGCGCCGTTCGGGCCGATCATCGAGACCACCTGTTTTTCCTCGACGCGCAGGTTCACCCCGTTGACGGCCAGCAGGCCGCCGAAACGCATGGACAGCCCGCTCACTTCAAGAATCGGCTGGCTCATCGTTTCAACTCCAGGTGGGGACGCTGCATGGGCAGCAGGCCCTGCGGACGCCAGATCATCATCAGCACCATCAGGGCGCCGAACATCAGCATGCGGTACTCGCTGAACTCACGCATCAGCTCGGGCAGCAGGATCATCACGATGGCGGCGAGGATCACCCCCAGCTGCGAACCCATGCCGCCGAGCACGACGATGGCGAGGATGATCGCCGACTCGATGAAGGTGAAGGATTCCGGCGTCACCAGACCCTGGCGGGCGGCGAAGAAGCTGCCGGCGAAACCGGCGAAGCAGGCGCCGAGGGTGAACGCCGAGAGCTTGATCGCGGTGGGGTTCAGGCCCAGCGCGCGGCAGGCGATCTCGTCCTCGCGCAGCGCTTCCCAGGCGCGGCCGATGGGCATGCGCAGCAGGCGGTTGATCACGAACAGGGTCAGCAGCACCAGCAGCAGGGCGATCAGGTAGAGGAAGATCACCTTGTTGATCGAGTTGTAGGCCAGGCCGAAGTACTCGTGGAAGGTCTGCATGCCCTCGGCGGCCTTGCGCTCGAAGGAGAGGCCGAACAGCGTCGGCTTCTCGATGTTGCTGATGCCGTTGGGGCCGCCGGTGATGCTGGTCAGGTTGCGCAGCAGGATGCGGATGATCTCGCCGAAGCCCAGGGTGACGATGGCCAGGTAGTCGCCGCGCAGGCGCAGTACCGGGAAACCGAGCAGGAAGCCGAACAGCGCGGCCATCGCCCCGGCGATCGGCAGGCAGGTCCAGAAGCCGAAGCCGTAGTAGCTCGACAGCAGCGCGTAGCTGTACGCGCCGACGGCGTAGAAGCCCACGTAGCCGAGGTCGAGCAGGCCGGCGAGGCCGACGACGATGTTCAGGCCGAGGCCGAGCATCACGTAGATCAGGATCAGCGTGGCGATGTCCACCGCGCCGCGCGAGCCGAAGAACGGCCAGACCAGCGCGAGCATGACCAGCGCCAGGATGATCCAGCGCTGCGTCGACGGCAGGGTGAGGAAGTTGCCGGCACCGGCCGGTACGCTCGGCAGGTTCGGGCTGGCGGCCCAGCCGGCGGCCAGGTGATGGCGGAACAGCTGCCAGACGAACATCGCCACGGCGCAGCCGGCGATGATCCACAGGGTGGTGGCGCTGGCGCCATGCACCTGCAGGCCGATGCCCACGGTGGTCAGCTTGAGGCCGAGCACCGGGTAGGCCACGGCGATCACCAGCAGGGCACTGAAGAACGCGGTCTTGAGTTTGTGTGCGGTCATACTTTTTCAACCTCCGGGCGGCCCAGGATGCCGGTCGGCCGGAACAACAGAACGAGAACCAGCAGGCTGAAGGCGACGACGTCCTTGTACTGGTCGCCGAACAGGTCGGCGCCGAAGGCTTCGGCGACGCCCAGCACCAGCCCGCCGAGCATGGCGCCGGGGATGCTGCCGATACCGCCGAGCACCGCGGCGGTGAACGCCTTGATCCCGGCGAGGAAGCCCAGGTGCGGGTTGATCACGCCGTATTGCAGGCCCAGCAGCACCGCCGCGACCGCCGCCAGGGCGGCGCCGATGACGAAGGTCAGGGCGATGATGTTGTTGGTGTTGATGCCCAGCAGGTTGGCCATCTTGATGTCTTCGGCGCAGGCGCGGCAGGCGCGGCCGAGGCGCGAACGCGAGATGAACAGCGTCAACCCGAGCATGGTCAGGGTGGTGACGACGAAGATCAGGATCTGCATGTAGGAGATCGTCACGCCGTTGTCGCCGAGCACCAGGTTGCCGGGGATCAGGTTGGGGATCGCCTTGTCCTTCGAGTCCTGGGTCAGCAGGACCTCGTTCTGCAGGAAGATCGACATGCCGATCGCCGAGATCAGCGGGATCAGCCGGTTGCTGCCGCGCAGCGGCCGGTAGGCGACCCGTTCGATGCTGTAGCCATACGCACTGGTGACGATGACGCTGGCGGCGAAGGCCGCGATCATCACGATGGGCAGGCTGTGGATGCCGAACATGGCGAGGCCGGCGATGGCCATGAACGCCACGTAGGAACCGATCATGTACACCTCGCCGTGGGCGAAGTTGATCATGCCGATGATGCCGTAGACCATGGTGTAGCCGATGGCGATCAGGGCATAGGTGCTGCCAACGGTGAGACCGTTAACCAGCTGCTGAAGGTAGTGGTAGAGCTCGGGCATTACCTGACTCCTGGAACATCCCGTACTGCGGCGCTCGTGACGCGTGGATGTCCGGAACATGCGGATAGACAAAGCCCACTGCGCGAACGCAGTGGGCTTTGGGTTTCAAGCGTGACGCTTACTTGGCTTCGGTCTTGGTACCGTCCTGGTGCCATTCGTAGACCACGAAGCTGAAGTCCTTCAGGTCGCCCTTCTCGTCGAAGCCGAGGCTGCCGGTCGGGGTGTCGAAGCTGTTGGCGCGCAGCGCTGCGGCGACCTTGTCGGTGTCGGTGCTGCCGGCTTTCTTGATGCCTTCGGCGATCACCTGGACCGCGGCGTAGGCCGGGAACACGAACGGACCGGTCGGGTCCTGGTTCTTCGCCTTGAAGGCCTCGACCAGCGCCTGGTTCTTCGGATCCTGGTCGAAGGATTTCGGCAGGGTGACCAGCAGGCCCTCGGAAGCCGGGCCGGCGATCGCCGAGATTTCCTTGTTGCCCACGCCTTCCGGACCCATGAACTTGACCTTCAGGCCTTTTTCACTGGTCTGGCGCAGCAGCAGGCCGAGTTCCGGGTGGTAGCCGCCGTAGTAGACGAAGTCGACGTTGGCCTGCTTCAGCTTGGCGATCAGCGAGGAGAAGTCCTTGTCGCCGGAGTTGATGCCTTCGAACATCGCGACCTTGACGCCCTTGGCCTCCAGGGTCTGCTTGACGGCGGTGGCGATGCCTTCGCCGTATTGCTGCTTGTCATGGATCACGGCAACCACTTTCGGCTTGACGTGGTCGGCGATGAAGGCGCCGGCGGTCGGGCCCTGCAAGCTGTCCAGGCCGATGGTGCGGAAGATCAGCTTGTAGCCGCGCGCGGTGATTTCCGGGCTGGTGGCGGCCGGGGTGACCATCATGATGCCTTCGTCTTCGTAGATGTCCGAAGCCGGCTGGGTGGAGCTGGAGCACAGGTGGCCGACGACGAATTTCACGTCGTCGTTGACGATCTTGTTGGCCACGGCGACCGCTTGTTTCGGGTCGCAGGCATCGTCGTAGACCACGCCTTCGAGTTGCTCGCCGTTGACGCCGCCGGCCTTGTTGATCTGCTCGATCGCCATCTTGGCGCCGATGAACTGCATTTCACCGTACTGGGCGACCGGGCCGGTCACGGGGCCGGCGAGGGCGATCTTGATGGTGTCGGCGGCAACGGAATAGCTGGCAGCGCCGGCCAGGGCCATGGCGGCGAACAGTTTGGAAAGCTGCTTGGTAGCCTTGTTCATTGGTGCTCCACTCTCTGGTGTTTTGGTTGTGTCGGCTCTGCGCGGCAGGCCGTGGAACCGAACGGTAGACCCTCCGGGTCATGCCCGTACAACTGTACCGGTACAGTGTAAGGCGGGCGTCGACGGCTTGAAAGCCAGGGCGCCAAGCGGAACGGAGGGGTGTCGCCTAAACGCAACAAGTGTACAAAATTCCGCCGCAAATTCCTCGTCTCGCATGCTGTTTGCATAGATCTGACCGGAACATCGGGAGCGGGGCGAGGCCGGGGCACGCCGTTGCGCAGGCCGCGCAGCTCATCGCGCGCCAGCCGCGACGGTTTGGCGCGCTGCGCCCTGGGCATTATCATTCGTCTCCGCGACAGCCACAGGTGAGTCCATGACCGGCTCCGACGAAACGCTCTACGCCAAGCTTCTCGGCGAAACCGCAGCAATCGGCTGGGCCGAGCTGCAGCCTTTTTTCGCCCGTGGCGCGCTGCTCTGGGTCGCGCCCGCGCTGGACCTGGTGGAAGTCGCCCAGGCCGTGGCCGAGGACGACGGCGAAAAGGTCGGTGCATGGATGCGAGACGGTGCGCTGGGCAAGATCGAGGACGCCCTCGCCGAAGACCTGGTCGCCCGCGATCCGCCGCTCTGGGCGGTGGTGGTGGCGCCCTGGGTGCTGGTGCAGGAACGCGACCTCGGGCAGGGTGCCAGGCACTGAAACTATCCACGGGCAGACAGTCCGATCCTTTATGCCTTACGGGAGCACCACATGTTCGAATCGGGCCATCTGCATCTGCACCACCTCAGCTTCCCGGGTATGCCGGACGGGCAGGAGTTCTCCATCGACGTGCACTACGAGGTACGCAGTGACGCGCAGGAAGGGCAGATGCTGCACATGCTCATGAAGGGCGACGTGGACGGCAAGGCCTTCGAGGAGACCTTCGAGCTTCACCGCGACGACGCCTTCAATTTCGCCACCAAGATCAGCCGGATCGCCGAGCAGCATGGCAGGCATCCGCATTTCGGCAGCGTGTTCGTCGATCACAAGGATTTCGACGCGATGTTCGCCGACATCCGCCGGCTGCTCGATCTCAAGCCCGGCGAGCCGATGAACCTCGATCACCTCGGCCAGGACGGTCTTTGAGCGGCGCCAGCCCGGACCGGGCTGACGTCCGACGCTTGCAGGAGCACCTTTAGATGAGCGCGTTGCCGAAGCTCGCCTTCGCCGGCACAGGCCTGATGGGCCAGCCCATGAGTCGCCGCCTGCTGGCGGCCGGCTATCCGCTGCGGGTATGGAACCGCAGCCCGGACAAGACCGAAGCCCTGGCCGCGGCCGGCGCGATGGTCGTCGATGGCCCCGCCGCGCTCTGCGCCGGTAGCGACGTCGTGATGCTCTGCCTGAGCGATACCGCGGCGGTGCGCGACGTGGTGTTCGGCGCCGGCGGTATCGTCGAGGGCGCGCAGCCCGGCCAACTGCTGGTGGATTTTTCCAGCCTCGATCCAGCCGAGACCCGGCAGATCGCCGCCGAACTGGCCTCGCGCACCGGCATGCGCTGGGTCGATGCGCCGGTTTCCGGCGGCACCGTGGGCGCCGAGGCCGGCAGCCTGACGATCATGGCCGGCGGCGAGGCGGCGGACATCGAGCAGCTGCGGCCGATCCTGGCGCACCTCGGCCAGCGCCTGACCCATATGGGCGACGTCGGCGCCGGCCAGGTGACCAAGGTCTGCAACCAGATGATCGTCGCCTGCAACGCCCTGGTGATCGCCGAGGTGGTGGCCCTGGCCGAGCGCTCGGGCGTCGATGCCACGCTGCTGGCACCCGCGCTGGCCGGCGGCTTCGCCGACTCGAAACCGCTGCAGATTCTCGCCCCGCAGATGGCCGAACGGCGCTTCGAGCCGATCCGCTGGCACGTGCGCACCTTGCTCAAGGACCTCGACACGGCGGTGAAACTGTCCCGCGAGCAGGGCTCGGCGACGCCCATGAGCGGCCTCGGCGCGCAACTGATGCGCCTGCACGGCGGCCACGGTTACCTGGCTCGCGATTTGGCCACCCTGATCGAGCACTACCGGGAGTTGGAGGCATGAAGATCGCCGCGAACCTGTCCCTGCTGTTCACCGAGTTGCCGCTGCTGGAGCGCATCGAGGCCGCCGCCGCGGCGTGTTTCGACGGCGTCGAGGTGCAGTTTCCCTACGAGGTGTCGGCGCAGGATTTCAAGGATGCCCTCGACGCTGTCGGCCTGCCGCTGCTGCTGTTCAATCTGCCGGCAGGCGACCTGATGCAGGGCGGCCCGGGCCTGGCCGCGCTGCCGCAGCGCCAGGCCGAGTTCGACGAGGCCCTGCGCCTGGCGCTGGATTACGCCCGGGTGCTGCGCCCGCGCTGGGTGAACGTGCTGGCCGGGCGCCTGGCCGAGGGCGTTCCCCGCGAGCTGGCGTTGCAGACGCTGACGGCGAACCTGCGCCGCACCGCCGAGGCGTTCGCCGAGCTGGGCATCGGCGTGCTCGCCGAGGCGATCAATCCGCTGGACATGCCCGGCTTCCTGATCAACACCCCGGAGCACCTGCAGGCGCTGCTCGAGGCGGTGGCGCACGAGAATTTCCGCGCGCAGTTCGATCTCTATCACATGGCGCGCCAGGGTCTCGACCCGGCCGCCGGGATCGAGGCGCTCGGCGAGCGTATCGGCCATGTACAGTTCGCCGATTGCCCCGGCCGCCACGAGCCTGGCAGCGGCACGCTGGATTTCGCTTCGGCGTTGCAGGCGCTGCGCCGCAGCGGCTACCGCGGCTGGCTGGCGGCGGAATACCGGCCGGGCGGGGCAACCGTGGATTCCCTCGGTTGGCTGCCGAGCTGGCGCTCAGACCAGGCTGATCTGCCCGGATAACGGCAGCGGCAACTCCGGCCGATCGGCGAGGAAACTCTCCAGTTGCGCCATCGGCAGCGGCCGGCAGAACAGGAAGCCCTGCATGAAATCGCAGCCCTGGTCGCGCAGGAAGCTCACCTGCTCCTGCGTCTCGACGCCCTCGGCGACCACCTGCAGGCGCAGCGCGTGGGCCATTGCCAGGATCGCCTGGATGATCTGCCGGTCCTCCTCGGTCGCCGCCAGGTCCTGGATGAACGAGCGGTCGATCTTCACCGTGTTGATCGGCAGGCGCTTGAGGTAGGCGAGCGACGAATAGCCGGTGCCGAAGTCGTCGATCGCCAGGGACACGCCGAGCTGGCGGATCTCCTGGAGCAGCGAGATCGCCCGATTGATGTTGCTCATCAGCGCGTTTTCGGTCACCTCCAGTTCCAGCATCCGCGGCTGCAATCCGGACTGGCGCAAGGCCTGATCGACCTCGTCGGGGAGCTGTTCGTGGGCGAGGTTCAGCGCCGAGCAGTTCACCGTGACGATCAGCGGCGGATGACCGCGCGCCTGCAAACGGGCGACGTCGTGGCAGGCGCGGCGCAGCACCCAGCCATCCAGTTCGGTGATGAAACCGTTGGCCTCGGCGATGCCGATGAAGCGGTCCGGCGAGAGCATGCCGTGCTGCGGATGCTGCCAGCGCACCAGGGCTTCGAGCTTGGTGGTGCGGCCGCTGCGCAGGTCGACGATCGGCTGGTAGAACAGCTGCAGCCCCTCGTCGCGCGCCAGCGCCTTGCGCAGGTCCTCCTCCAGTTCCAGCTCGAACGACGCCTTGCTGCGCAGCCGTTCGCTGAAGAAGGTGAAGTGGTTGCGCCCGCTGCCCTTGGATTGATAGAGCGCCATGTCCGCGTGCTTGAGCAACTCGTCGCAAGCGTCGCCGTCCTGCGGGAACAGGCTGATGCCGATGCTGGTGGTCATCACCATGCTGCGCCCGGCGAGGGCGATCGGCTCCTTCATGGTCTGCATCACCCGTTGCGCCAGCAGGCGCGCGTCGTCCTGCTGCTCGAGGCTGGCGAGGATGCAGAACTCGTCGCCGCCGAAGCGGGCGATGGCGTCGCCCTCGCGCACCGCGCTGCGGATGCGCTGGGCGATCACCTGCAGCAGTTCGTCGCCGGCGTCGTGCCCGAGGCTGTCGTTGATCCGCTTGAAGTGGTCGATGTCGAGGAACATCACCGCCATGTCGCGGCGTTGTTCGGAGTGTTCCTCGAGCTTCTCGGCGAACAGCGCGTTGAAGCCGCGACGGTTGAGCAGGTTGGTCAGCGCGTCGTGGTGCGCCGCCTTCTTCAGCGACGCCTGGGCATGGTCGAGCTTGCGCAGCAGCGCGTTGACCCGGCGCAGGTCGCGCTCCTTGCTTTGCAGCTTGCGGTTGGTCCAGGCCGCACCGAGGCTGATGACGATGATCATCAGTGTGATCAGGCCGATGCTGAGGCCGAGTTGCAGGGTGTCGTTCGCCGGCTGCAACTGGAGCGGCGTGCCTTCCGGCACCGCCAGCGTCATCGCGTGCATCCCGGTGAAGTGCATGGAAAGGATCGCCAGCGCCACCAGTGCACTGGCACCGAGCTTGAGCAGGCGCTGGCGGGACGTGGTGCGCCGGCGGAAGTGCATGGCCAGCAGCAGGATCACCAGGCTGGCGGCGACGGCCAGTATCAGCGAAAGGACGAAGAGGCGCGGGTCGTAATGCTGGCTGGCCGGGGAGACGATCGACAGCATGCCGCTGTAGTGCATGGCGGAGATGCCCAGGCCGATGCAGACCGCCGACACCACGTAACGCCGCATCGGCAATGCCGGTTTGTTCAGGGTGAACATCGTCAGCGCCGCGGTGATCAGCGCGATGATCAGCGAAGCGAGGGTCGCCGGCAGCGTGTAGTGGATCGGAATCGGCGCGCGGAAGGCCAGCATGCAGAGAAAATGCAGCGACCAGATGCCGCCGGCCATGCACAGCGCGCCCAGTACGCCCCAGGTCAGGCGCCCGCGCCGCCGCCGCGCATGCACCATGCGCTCGGTGATGCCCAGAGTGGTGAATCCCGCTGCCGTGGCGACGATGAAGGCGAGCATCACCAGCCAGCCGTTGTGCATGCAGTGCAGCGCGACCATTCCCTCCCTGGGCAGGTTGAACAGGGCTGCAAGACCGGGCGATTCCATGTTGATCGGGACTCCAGGCGGGGACGCTTGCCCTTAGAGCGTGTGGCGGTTTCTTTGTTCAAATAAACGACGCCAGAGAATCGTCGTTATATCGCAGCAACTGCAAGGCTGTCGCATTTGCTGACATAACACCCGCGAATGGTCGCAGACACCCGGGGCCTGCCGTCTTAGATTGCAGTCAGGCGCCTGGGCCGCGGTATGACCAGGGAAGTTATAACAACAAGAGAGACCGACCCATGCAGCCCTCCACGCAAGCGGCGAATGCCTGGCGCATCCTGTTCCTGCTGTTCCTCGCCAACCTGTTCAACTTCTTCGATCGCACCATCCCGGCGATCATCATCGAGCCGATCCGCCACGAGTGGGGCCTCAGTGACCTCCAGCTGGGCCTGATCGGCACCGCCTTCACCCTCGTCTATGCCATCGCCGGCGTGCCGCTGGGGCGCATGGCCGACACCGGCGCGCGGCGCAAGATCATGGGCTGGGGCCTGGCGGCCTGGAGCGGTCTTACCGCGATCAACGGCCTGGCCTGGAATTTCTGGAGCTTCCTGCTGATCCGCATGGGCATCGGCATCGGCGAGGCCAGCTACGCGCCGGCCGCTAACTCGCTGATCGGCGACCTGTTCCCCGCGCACAGGCGTGCCCGCGCCATGGGCATCTTCATGCTCGGCCTGCCGCTGGGGCTGCTGCTGGCGTTCTTCACCATTGGTGCAATGGTCGAGGCGTTCGACAGCTGGCGCGCGCCGTTCTTCATCGCCGCCGTGCCTGGCCTGCTGCTGGCGGCGTTCATGTTCCTGATCAAGGAGCCGGCACGCGGCGCGGCGGAGACGGTCAAGGTGGATGCCGCGCCGGTGGAGAAACCGCTGCGCAAGGTGCTGGTGATCCGCACCTTCTGGTGGCTGACGCTGGCCGGCCTGGCGTTCAACTTCGCCACCTACGCCTGCAACTCGTTCATGGTGCCGATGCTGATGCGCTACTTCCTGCTGCCGTTGCAGCAGGCGGCAGTGGCGACCGGGGTGATCGTCGGCGTGACTGGCCTGATCGGCCTGACGCTGGGCGGCTGGGTGGCGGACCGGTTCCACCAGAAATCCGAGCGCGGGCGCTTGATGTTCGCCGCGGTGAGCATGCTGGTGGCGGCGGTGGCCACCGGTTTCGCGCTGTTCTCCGGGCGCATCGAGATCGGCCTGTTCATCACCGTCTACAGCATCGGCTGGCTGTTCTCCTACAACTTCTACACCTGCGTCTACACGGCGATCCAGGACGTCATCGAGCCGCGCCTGCGCGCCACCGCGATGGCGCTGTTCTTCGCCGGCCTGTACCTGCTCGGCGGCGGCCTCGGCCCATTGGTCGTCGGCGTCCTCTCCGACTACTTCGCTCAGGCCGCGATGCACGCCGCCGGCGCCAGCCAGATGAGCGAGGCGTTCAAGGCGGTCGGTCTGCACAACGCCATGTACCTGATCCCCTCGGCGCTGTTCGTCACCATGCTCTGCCTGCTCCAGGCGATGCGCAGCTTCGCCCGCGACTCGCGTGCGATGCAGGCCGGATTGGTGGCCGCCGCCCCGGCGGCCTGATCGGCACGACGAAAAAAAGGCCCGCATCTGCGGGCCTTTTTCGTTTCCGGGCTGGCGCCTCAGCCGGCGACCAGCACGCGGATCGCCTCCAGGCGCAGCGCGGCCTTGTCGAGGCAGGCCAGGCCTTCCTCGCGCTGGTGGCGCAGCGCATCGATCTCGCTGTCGCGCACGCTCGGGTTGACCGCCTGCAGCGCCACCATGCGCGCCAGCTCCTCGTCCAGTTCGGCCATCAGGCGGTGCTTGGCCTGTTCGACGCGTTCGATGTGGCGCGGGCTGACCTTCGCCTCGGCGGCGTTGATCTGCGGGCCGAGCACGTCGCGCTGGGCCTGGATGAACTTGTTGGCGCTGGCCCGCGGCACGCTTTCGAGCTGATCGTTGAGGGTCTCGAAGGCGACCTTGGAGGCCAGGTCATTGCCATTGCCGTCGAGCAGGCAGCGCAGCGCCACCGGCGGCAGGAAGCGCCCGAGCTGCAGCGCACGGGGCGCCACCACTTCGCTGACGAACAGCAGTTCGAGCAGCACGGTGCCGGGTTTCAGCGCCTTGTTCTTGATCAGCGCCACCGCGGTGTTGCCCATCGAGCCGGCCAGCACCAGGTCCATGCCGCCCTGCACCATGGGGTGTTCCCAGGTGAGGAACTGCATGTCCTCGCGGGCCAGCGCCTGGTTGCGGTCGTAGGTCACGGTGACCGCCTCGTCGTCGCCGAGCGGGAAGCTGGCGTCCAGCATCTTCTCGCTGGGGCGCAGCACGAGGGCGTTCTCGGAGTGGTCCTCGCTGTCGATGCCGAATGCGTCGAACAGCTCTTCCATGTAGATCGGCAGGCTGTACTGGTCGTCCTGCTCCTCGATCGCCTCGACCAGCGCGACACCTTCGCCGGCACCGCCGGAGTTCAGTTCCAGCAGGCGGTCGCGGCCGGAATGCAGTTCGCCTTCGAGGCGCTCGCGCTCGGCGCGCGCTTCGTCCACCAGCGCCTGCCATTCGCCATCGTCGCCGCCTTCGAGCAGCGGCAGCAGGCGCGGGCCGAACTGGTGCTGCAGGGCATTGCCGGTAGGGCAGGTGGCGAGGAAGGCGTTCAGCGCCTGGTGGTACCACTGGAACAGGCGCTCCTGCGCGCTGTTTTCCAGATAGGGCACGTGCAGCTGGATGACGTGCTTCTGGCCGATCCGGTCGAGGCGGCCGATGCGCTGCTCGAGCAGGTCCGGATGCGCCGGCAGGTCGAACAGCACCAGGTGATGGCTGAACTGGAAGTTGCGGCCCTCGCTGCCGATTTCCGAGCAGATCAGTACCTGCGCACCGAATTCCTCGTCGGCGAAATAGGCGGCGGCGCGGTCGCGTTCGAGGATGTTCATGCCTTCGTGGAACACCGTGGTCGGAATGCCGGAGCGCACGCGCAGGGCGTCCTCCAGGTCGAGCGCGGTCTCGGCGTGGGCGCAGATCACCAGTACCTTGAATTTCTTCAGCATCTTCAGCGTGTCGATCAGCCACTCGACGCGCGGGTCGAAGCGCCACCAGCGCTCTTCGCCGGCGTCCGGCTGCGCCTGGTAGCTGAGTTCCGGATACAGCTCGGCCTGTTCGCCGAGCGGCAGCTCCATGTACAGGTCCGGATTGGGCAGCGGATACGGGTGCAGCTGGCGCTCGGGAAAGCCCTGGACCGCGGCGCGGGTGTTGCGGAACAGCACGCGGCCGGTGCCGTGGCGGTCGAGCAGCTCGCGGACCAGGCGGCCGCTGGCGTCGATGTCGCCGTCGCTGATGGCGGCGATCAGCGCTTCGCCCTCCGCGCCGAGGAAACCGCCGATGGTGGTCTGCGCGGCCGGCGAAAGACGGCCGTTCTCCAGCAGCTCCTGCACCGCCTCGGCGATCGGCCGGTAGTTGGCGCTCTCGGCGCGGAACGCTTCCAGGTCGTGGAAACGGTTCGGGTCGAGCAGGCGCAGGCGCGCGAAATGGCTGTCCTGGCCAAGCTGCTCCGGTGTCGCGGTGAGCAGCAGCACGCCGGGAATCACTTCGGCCAGCTGTTCGACCAGCGCGTACTCGGGGCTGGCCTTCTCCGGATGCCAGACCAGATGGTGCGCCTCGTCGACCACCATCAGGTCCCAGCCGGCGGCGAACGCGGCGTCCTGGGCCTTCTCGCTGCGCACTAGCCACTCCAGGGAAACCAGGGCGAGCTGGGTGTCCTCGAACGGGTTGCTGGCATCGCTCTCGGCGAAGCGCTCGCCGTCGAACAGCGCCACCTGCAGGTTGAAGCGCCGGCGCATTTCCACCAGCCACTGGTGCTGGAGGTTTTCCGGAACCAGGATCAGCACGCGGTTGGCGCGCCCGCTAAGCAACTGGCGATGGATCACCAGGCCGGCCTCGATGGTCTTGCCCAGGCCCACTTCGTCAGCCAGCAGGACGCGTGGGGCGATGCGGTCTGCGACTTCACGGGCGATGTGCAATTGGTGAGCGATCGGTTGCGCACGCGCGCCGCCCAGGCCCCACAGCGAGGATTGCAGCACGCGGCTCTGGTGTTCGAGGGTGTGGTAACGCAGGGCGAACCAGTTCAGCGGGTCGATCTGCCCGGCGAACAGGCGGTCGCTGGCCAGGCGGAACTGGATGAAGTTGGACAGCTGGGTTTCCGGCAGCGTCTGCGCCTGGTTCTGCTCGTCGAGCCCGTGATAGACCAGCAGGCCATCGACGGTCTCGACTTCGCGCACGGTCAGCTTCCAGCCTTCGAAGTGGGTGATTTCGTCGCCGGGGGCGAAGCGCACGCGCGTGAGCGGCGCGCTGCGCAGGGCATACTGGCGGGTGTCGCCGGTGGCCGGGTAGACCACGGTGAGCAGGCGACCGTCCTGGGAGATGACCGTGCCGAGTCCCAGCTCTGCTTCGCTGTCGCTGATCCAGCGTTGCCCCGGTTGATACTGCTGCGCCATGCCGCTCTCCGTCTGAGAAATCGCTTCGAAAAAGCCGGTTATCTTAACGGAAGGACCGGCGCAGGGCGACGGCACTTGCCGATTCAGGCACAGTCCAAGGTGCTGCAAACGCGTTGCAACGACGAAAGGACAGCCGCCTGGCTAAAGGTAGCCGGCCGCGCGCCGACAGACATCGCAAGGAGGGATTGAAGATGCTATCGCCGATAACCCCAACCATGTTGCCGGTCGCCACCCAGCCGGACCCGGTCGTGCAACGTCCCGTGGTTCCCGCCGTCGCGCCGGTGCAGCAGACCTCCGCCGAGGACGCGGTGGCGCTGGACAGGCGCCACCCGCAGGAAACCGAGGAGCTGCTGCGCGAGGAGCAGCGCCGGCGTCAGCGCCGCCGTGCCTACAGCGCCGCCGAGCTGGCGGAGGGCAACGTCGACGAAGCCGATGCCGAGGCGGTGGAAGCCCTGCCGCGCCAGGGCCTGTGGGTGGATGTAGAAGTTTGAGCGGCATGGACCTGTTCGCCGATGTTGCGCTGCAACTGGCCGACGCCGATCTGCGCTACCAGCCGGGCTGGCTGGACGCCGAAACCGCCGACGCCTGGCTGCAGGCGCTGATGCGCGATACGCCCTGGGAACAACCGATCGTGCAGGTGCATGGCCGGCGCCTGCCGGTTCCGCGACTGGTCGCCTGGTATGCCGATCCCGGCGTTCACCTCAGCTATTCCGGGCTGACCCATCGCGCGTCGAGCTGGACGCCGTTGCTCGCGCAGATCCGCCGGCGCGTCGAAGAGGCCGCG
Organism: Pseudomonas sp. UBA6310; assembly: GCF_002438225.1. NCBI lineage: Bacteria > Pseudomonadati > Pseudomonadota > Gammaproteobacteria > Pseudomonadales > Pseudomonadaceae > Pseudomonas > Pseudomonas sp. UBA6310. Next base: position 18,353 of record NZ_DJTK01000051.1, read on the forward strand.
GGGCAAGCGTTCAATGGCGTGCTGATCAACCACTACCGCGATGGCCAGGACTCCATGGGCTGGCACGCCGATGACGAGGGCTACCTGGGGCGCAATCCCGTGATCGCCTCGCTGAACCTGGGCGGCGCGAGACGCTTCGACCTGCGCCGCAAGGGGCAGAGCCGCATCGAACATTCGCTGGCCCTCGGCCACGGTTCGCTACTGGTGATGGGCGGTACGACGCAGCATCATTGGCAGCACCAGGTGGCGAAAACGCGCAAGGCCTGCGCGCCCCGCCTCAATCTCACCTTCCGTCACGTGCTGCCCGAGCACCGGTAGCCTGATGGATGCGCGGCACGACGCGGAGGTTTCCTGCGTAGCCGGCATGAGCGGGCGCCCCGTCAAGTCACCCGATGGGGCTCGCCGGGAGCGGCGGTCGAAGCGGGCGTGCGGCACCTTTCGAAAAGCACTTGGTTTTCGTTCGACTCACTAATTAGAATCACTCTCATTTGATATCCGTCGCCCGGGTTCCTTGAGATGACTGAAGCAGTGACGTCGACGGAGCGGTCCCTTGATGCCTTGTACCGCGACCACCATGGCTGGCTGGAAAGCTGGCTGCGCCGGCGAATGGGCAACGCCTGGGATGCGGCGGACCTCAGCCAGGATACCTTTCTGCGGGTGCTCTCCAGCTCCCAGAAAATCGCCGACATGCGCGAGCCCAGGGCTTATCTGCTCACCGTGGGCAAACGCCTGTTGAGCAACTTCTACGCTCGACGCAGCCTGGAACACGCCTATCTCGAAGCCCTGGCGCAAATGCCTGAAGACAGCGTGCCGTCTGCGGAACAACGCTGGCTGCTGCTGGAAACGTTGCACGCGCTCGATGAGCTGCTCGACGGGCTGCAGGCCCAGGTGCGCCGCGCCTTTCTATTGAGTCAGCTCGACGGCCTTGGCTACCGCGATATTGCCGAACGCCTGGAGGTTTCGGAGCGCACCGTCAAACGCTACATGGCCCAGGCCTACGAGCATTGCCTGCTGGTGGAATGGTGACGCGCCGAGTGCCCTCGAACGAGGATCGCGAGGTAATACGCCAGGCGGCACAGTGGTTGGCGCTGCTGGAGTCGGCGGGCACCTGCGAGGACGATCACCCGGAGTTGCAGAGCTGGCGTAAGAGTTCCAGTACCCACGAGCGCGCCTGGCAGAAGGCTCGCCAACTGCGCGAGCGCTTCTGCGGCCTGCCGTCGGGGCTGGCAATGTCCACTCTGGACCGACCGGACCAGGGCCGTCGCGCGCTGCTCAAGCGAGCCTTGGGCATTGCCGCGGTGGTTCCTGCAGCCTGGCTGCTGAGTCGGCAATTGCCGCTGGATGTCTGGCGCGCCGACCTCCACACCTCCACCGGTGAACTCCGTAAGCTACCGCTGGCCGCAGGTAGCCTGCTGCAACTCAACACGGACAGTGCCGTGAATCTGGACCTGGGCAGCGGCGTCGTGACGCTGCTGCGTGGCGAAATTGCGCTGAGCGTACCGGGCAACGCGGCACTGGCCATCGAGGCGCCATATGGGCGCATCCTCGTAGGTCGGAGCGCGGTCTGTGTACGGCTCAATTCCAGCGATTGCCAGGTGTCGGTGCTCAGCGGCTCGGTTCAGTTGGGGCCGTTGCGGGGCGTGTCGATGGATTTGCATGCAGGTCAGCAGGTCCGTCTGGCGTTGAACGGGGCAGGGCCGATTGGCGTCTTCGACGTTTCCGCGCCCGGTTGGCGCGAGGGCGTACTGACGGCGCAGGACCAGGCCCTGGGTGACTTCCTGCGCGAACTGAGCCGTTATCGCGCCGGCCTGTTGCGCTGGGAGCCCGAGCTCGAAAGCCTTCGTGTCACCGGCACATTCCGTCTCGACGACACCGACCAGATCCTTTCGTTACTGGCTGCCAGCCTGCCGGTCGAGGTGCAGATGCGTAGCCGTTACTGGGTAACTCTGCGGTCTCGCAAAGCCTTCACGCAGAAGAACAGTGCGTAAAGCCCGTCCCTTTTTTTCAGCTCACCGGTCATTCCCGGTAAGTGAATAAAATACGAGAGCCTTGCCATGTCCGCTGCACCGCCTTTTCGTACGAGCCCGCTGTCGCATCTCGCCTTGTTGCTGGCCCTGAGTTCCCTCCCGCCATTCATCCCGAGCAGTTGGGCAGACACGCCGCCGCTGCGTAGTTACGAGGTCCCTTCCGGTAGCCTGGGTTCCGCACTGACGCGTTTTGCCGGGCAGGCAGGCGTCAGCCTGTCGGTCGACCCGGCGCTGGTCAATGGACGCACCACGGCCGGTCTTTCCGGGCAGTATGGCGTCGAGGAGGGCTTCGCCCACTTGCTGCTGGGCTCCGGCCTGCGACTGGTGCCCGTCGGCGAGCAGGCCTACACCCTCGCTCCGGTCGCGGAAGGCGCTGCGCTGCAACTGGCGCCTGCTTCGGTCATCGCTGCCAGCGGCCCGGCGGACGGCCAGGCCTATGCCGGCGGCCAGGTCGCCCGGCTCGGCTCGCAGGGTTTGCTGGGTTCGCGCGACTTCATGGATACGCCGTTCAGCATGACCACCTACACTTCGGAGGCGGTCAAGAATCAGCAGGCACGCACCCTGGCCGATCTGACCGCCAGCGATCCGGCGGTACGCTCCACCAATCCGGCGGGCGGTCGTTTCGAACAATTCACCATCCGTGGCTTCAGCCTGTTCAACAGCGATGTGTCCTACGGCGGCCTCTACGGCATCATGCCGACGTACTCCATCGACATGGAGATGGCCGACCGGGTCGACATCATTCGCGGCCCGACTCAACTGATCAACGGCATATCGCCGCGCGGTAGCGTCGGCGGCGGCATCAACATCGTTCCCAAGCGCGCCACCGACAAGCCCATCACCGAATTTACCGGCACCTATGTCTCCGACAGCCAGGTGGGCGGCGCGCTGGACGTAGGCCGCCGCTTTGGCGATGACAACCGCTTCGGCATCCGCTTCAACGGCGTCAAGCAGTCCGGCGATACCGAGTGGGATCACCAGAAGGTCGACCGCGAGATGGCCGTGCTCGGCCTGGACTTCCGAGATGAACGCCTGCGCCTGTCGATGGATGTAGGCCATACCGAGCGCGACACCGATGCGCCCCAGGAGCGCGTGCTGGTAGGCGCCGATGCGCCCGTGCCCAGGGCGGATGATGTTCGCCACAACTATGCCCAGGCTTGGACCAAAGCCCGGACCCGCGACACCTTCGGTGCGATACGGGGCGAGTACGACATCGACGACTCGCTGATGGTTTACGGCGCGGTCGGGGCACGTAAGAGCAACCACGACTTCCTGCGCCACAACGTATCGATCACCAATGCCGCGGGCGACTTCAGCATCCAGCCCCGCGACTTCACCCGCGACGAAGACGTACGCACGGTCAACGCTGGTGTGCGCAAATGGTTCCGGACCGGCACAGTGAGCCATGAGGTGAATCTGGCTGCCGACTATTTCTCGATGGACTTCGAGAACGGTGGCGGGCGTTACGCCAACCGCCCGGGCAATCTTTACGACCCGGTCACTACGCCCGAACCTACCGTGCGGACCCGGAACGACGCAAAGGTCTACACCGAGAACCGCTTCAGCGGCGTCGCCTTGTCCGACACTCTGGGCTTTTTCGAGGATCGGATGCTCCTGACGCTCGGCGCGCGTTGGCAGCGGGTGAAGGTCGACGACTGGGAGAATGGCATCAAGGGCGAAACCTCCTACGACGAGGAAAAACTCTCGCCGTCGGTTGGCGTGCTGTTCAAGGCTACCGATCAGTTGTCGCTTTACGCCAACTACATGGAAGGGCTGAGCCAGGGCAAGATCGCTCCCTCGACCGCCAGCAACGAAGACGACATATTCCCCCCTTTCATCAGCCGCCAGCTTGAGGCCGGTGCCAAATACGACATGGGTAAGTTCGCCATTACCGCTGCAGCATTTCGCATCAAGCAGCCTGCCTATGAGACAGGTGATGCGCCCGCTTCTGGTGTAAAGGGTACCTTCGGCCCAAGTGGCAAGCGGGTGAACGACGGTATCGAGTTGAGCCTGTTCGGCGAGCCCATCGATGGCTTCCGCCTGCTCGGCGGTGTGATGTACATCGACAGCAACCTGGAAGATACCAACAACGGTGGCGCCAACGATGGTAACCGCGCCCCGGCCACGCCCAAGTACAACGCCAACCTAGGTGCCGAGTGGGACGTGCCAGCGCTGCAGGGGCTAACCCTCACCGCCCGTGGCATCTACAGCAGTTCCTAGTATCTGGATCAGGCCAACACCAAGGAAATCGACTCTTGGACGCGCTATGACGTTGGCGCCCGCTACGCCTTCAAGGTCGATGGAAAGACCATTACCCTGCGCGGCACTGTCGAAAACCTGCTGAACGAGCGGGACTGGATCTCCGCCGGCGCTTCGGACGATAGCGAGCCAGGTTTGACGCTCGCCACACCGCGTACCTACATCCTTTCGGCCACGATCGGCTTCTAGATCCATCAAGTGCCTGGGCGCTGCCCCGGCACTTAACCGGCAATCGCATTCACTCCATGTCTGTGCGGATACCGTTCCCTGTATAGGGGGCGGGAAGGAGATCATCCTTAATGGTTTCCGACCGACTTCCCTGGCTGCGTAGCGCCGCGCAGCCCTGAAGACTGATTGAGCGGCCAATTGAAGACAACTCGATAAAAATGCTGGAAAATTGCACCGAAAAGGCGTTTGGCGGCACAGGTACTACGGGGGAGGTCAACATGAACGATGACAAGCTGATCGACTTCGCCGCCGAGCGAGACAAACGCATCCACGATCTGCGCGACAAGCGCCTGGATGAAATGCGTCAGGCCTTCGAGCAGGCGATGCCCCTGGCGAAAAAGAAGAAGCCGAAGAACAAACCGAAAAAACGCTAGAACCCCCGCCATCCGCGGCCATCGGTCGCCCATCAATCCGCCAATGCTTGACTCAGGTCATTCCCCCAAGAAGCCGTCGGATTGGCTTTCCCCGCACTTGATTCAAATCAATTTTGCCCGCGTCGAGGGTGACTATCTTGGACCCATCCAAGCATAACGCCCCATCGCAGGAGGCCATCCATGTTTCTAGATGAAGTGGTAATCGCAGGTCTGCTTATCGTCGGACTCTGTGTCGTTTTCTGCACCAGTTTCGGACTTTTCATCTGGAAGGATTCGAAGAAGCAAAAAGCAAACTGATCCTTCTTTAAAGAGCACGCAAGGCACTTGGGGCGACTTCGGTCGCCCGTTTTTTTGCCTGCAGAAAAGTGGTTTGGGCATAGCCGTTGTCGATTTTGCGAGCGCCGAGCCCGTCATCCTTACCGCCTTCCGCCTTCCGCCTTCCGCCTTCCGCCTTCCGCCGTTTTCCGTTCGGCCCGATCGAGTGGCTCGACGTGCATTCCGCCCACGCATTCCCGCCTTGTCAGCGAACCGACCCGTGATCGGTCCCTGAGTCGTGCCTCCCCGTGTTCCCTCAGCCCGCCATGCGCTCGATTTTTGCCGGGGTGCGTTGCATCAGCACCTTGCCGTGACGGATCGAGACCAGCGCGTGGCCCTGGCTGCGGATCATTTCGTAGTCGCTGGGTGCGGAAAGAATCAACAGGTTGGCCGGGCGGCCGGCTTCCAGGCCGTAGCGCTCGCCCAGGTTCAGGGTGCGCGCACTGTTGTCGGTGATCAGGTCGAGGCCGCGCTGCAGGTCGTCGTAACCGAGCATGTGGCAGATGTGCAGGCCGGCTTCGAGGATGCGCATGATGTTGCCGTTGCCGAGGGGATACCACGGGTCGACGATGGAATCCTGGGCGAAGCAGACGTTCATCCCGGCGCGGTCGATTTCCGCCACCCGCGTCAGGCCGCGGCGCTTTGGATAGGTGTCGAAACGGCCTTGCAGATGAATGCTCTCGGTCGGGCAGGAGATGAAGTTGATCCCGGACATCTTCAGCAGGCGGAACAGCTTGGAGCAGTAGGCGTTGTCGTAGGAACCCATCGCCGTGGTGTGGCTGGCGGTGACGCGTTCGCCCATGCCGCGCACGCGGGCTTCCTCGGCCAGCACTTCAAGGAAGCGCGACTGCGGATCGTCGGTTTCGTCGCAGTGGACGTCCACCAGGCAATCGTTGCGCTCGGCCAGGTCCATGAGGAACTTGATCGAGCTGACGCCTTGGTCGCGGGTGTTCTCGAAGTGCGGGATGCCGCCGACCACGTCGGCGCCGATCACCAGCGACTCTTCCATCAACGCGCGGCCGTTGGCGTAGGACTCGATGCCTTCCTGCGGGAAGGCGACGATCTGCAGGTCGATCAGGTGGCGGGTTTCCTCGCGCACCTCGACCATCGCCTTGAGTGCGGCCAGGGTCGGGTCGGTGACGTCGACGTGGGTGCGCACGTGCTGGATGCCGTGGTCGACGAGCATGTCGATGGTCTTCTTCGCCCGCGTCTTGCTGTCCTCGTGGGTCACCAGCGCCTTGCGCTCGGCCCAGCGCTCGATGCCTTCGAACAGCGTGCCGCTCATGTTCCAGGCCGGCTCGCCGGCGGTGAGGGTGGCGTCCAGGTGGATGTGCGGCTCGATGAAGGGCGCCGTGACCAGGTTGCCGGCGGCGTCGAGGTCGCCGGGGTTGGCGACGCTGCTGCCGACCTGGGCCTGGATCGCGGCGATGCGTTCGCCGCTCAGCTCGATGCGGTACAGGCCGTCTTTTCCGCGCAGGCGGGCGTTGACGATATTCATGCAGGACTCCGTGGATTTCGGGGAGACGATAGCCGCCAGATCATCAGAGCGACGGCGGTGTTCAGGCGCTGGTGCGGGTCGTCGAACGAGCGGCCGGTGAGCGCTTCGATACGCTGCATCCGGTAGCTCAGGGTGTTGCGGTGCACGGCCAGGCGCTGCGCGGCCAGGGCCAGGTTGCCGTTCTCGTGGAACCAGGCCTCCAGCGTCGGCATCAGCACCGGTTCATGGCGCGAGTCGTCGCCGATCAACGCGCCAAGGGTGGTATCGACGAAGCGGTCGAGCAGCTTGCGGTCGCGAATCGCGCCGAGCAGTTCGAGCACGCCGAGTTCGTTGAAGCAGCATAACCCCAGGCGCTCCGGGAAGGATTGCGCGGCGACCAGCGCCTGGCGCGCTTCGCCGAGTGCGAGGGCATAGCCGGACGGGCCATGACCGCCGGCGCTGAGGCCAAGGAACAGTCGCAGCGGCGCCAGGGTCTGGTTGAGTTCGTCGAGCAGGCCGGTCATCAGTTGCCGGTTGAGCTGCTCGCGCTGGGCGTCGGCGGCGGGCAGCAGGGCGATCCAGTGCTCGCCCTGGCAGACCAGGGCGAGCGGCTCGCCGAGGTCGTTCAGAGCCTGTTCAAGACGTCGCTGCAGGCGCTGGCGGCTGGCCTGAAGGCTGCGCTCGGCGTCCTGCAGGTCGTCCCCGGCGAACAGCCGCTCGCTGTTTTCCAGCTTGAACAGCGCCACCTGGCGCGGTACGGCCAGCGGCAGGTGCAGGGTCTGGGCGCGCTGGGTGAGCACGTCGAGGGATTGGTAGTCGCCTTCCAGCAACTGCTCCAGAACGTGCTGGCGCGAGCGCCCGAGCAGTTGTTCCTGGACCAGCGCGGTGCCGATGGCCTGGGTCACCACCACCATCTTCAACTGGTAGGGCTGCTCGAGCAGCGGCACGCCGAGGCGCTCGGCTTCGGCGATCACCGCCTCGGGAATCTGCTGGATGAATTCCTCGCCGGTGAGGATGACCATTCCGGCGACCACCCGCTGCTGCGCCTCGCGCACCAGTTGCAGCAGGTTGGCCTCGTCGCGGGGATGGTTGATGCCGGTGACGAAGATCAGTTCGCCGCCCATCACCCAGTCGGCGATGCCTTCGTTCTCGGCCACGTAGGGCCAGCGCACCGGATTGTCGAGCCCCGCCGCGCCGGCGCGCAGGTGCATGCTTTCCAGACCGGGGAGGGCGAGGGCGTCGGCGACGGTCAGGCTCATCAGCGCCGGTCCTGGCGGATGTAGGACTGCCCGAGCGCCGCCGGTTCGGCGTTGCGCCGCGCCCGCGAGCAACTGGCGGCCACCAGCACGACGATGGTCAGCGCGTAGGGCAGCATGCCCATCAGGTACACCGGCGCGTCGAAGCCGCTGGCCTGCAGGCGCGGCAGCAGTGCTTCCACCGCACCGAAGAGAAAGGCACCGAGGATCGCCCGCAGCGGGTCCCAGCGGGCGAAGATGACCAGCGCCAGGGCGATCCAGCCGCGCCCGGCGACCATGTTCTCGACCCAGACGTTGCTCGCCACCGCGGACAAGTATGCGCCGCCGAGGCCGCCGAGCGCACCGCAGCAGGTCACCGCGAACAACTGGTGCAGCTGCACGTTGACCCCGGCGACATCGGCGGTCGCCGGGTCCTCGCCGACCGCGCGCAGACGCAGGCCGAAGTGGCTGCGGGCGATCAACCACCAGCCGCCGAGGGTGAGCAGGATGGCCAGGTAGGCCAGCGGGTCCTGGGCGAACAGCAGCTGGCCGAGCAGCGGCAACTGCGCGAGGCTGCCCAGATCGACGTTGGCCACGCCTTCGAAGGTGCGATGCACGTAGTCGCGGCCGAGCAGCCCGGCGGCGCCGAGTCCGATGGCCATGGTCGCCAGGCCGGCGAGGATCTGCTCGGCGCGCAGCAGCACCACGGCGATGCCGAAGCCCAGTGCGAGCAGGGCGCCGGCGGCCACCCCGGCGGCGACGCCGAGAACCAGGCTGCCGCTCTCCAGGGTCACCGCGGCGGCGGCCATCGCGCCCATCGCCAGGTAGCCCTCGACGCCGAGGCTGACCACCCCGGCGCGTTCGGAAGGGATCAGGCCGACGCTGGCCAGCAGCAGCGGGATGGCGGCGGTCGGTACGCTGCCGAGCCAGCTGCCGAGGAAGGCGATGTCCATCAACGCGTCTCCTTCTTCATGTCGATGCGGTAATGGGCGAAGAATTGCGCGACGAGCAGGCTCATCAGGATCAGCCCCTGCAGCAGCACGACGACGGCGTCGGACAGACCGTAGAACACCTTCAGCGTACTGCCGGCGTTGTACAGCCCGGCGAGGGCGAAGGCGGTGGGCAGGATCCACAGCGGTTTGAAGCGCGCGACGAAGGCAATGACGATGCCGCTGAAGGTCATGTTCCACCCGATGTTCTGCGTCAGGCGATATTCGCTGCCCGTGATGATCAGGCCGCCGGCCAGGCCGGACAGCGCGCCGGAGAGCAACACCATGATCGCCAGCGTGAGGCCCACCGGGATGCCGGCGGCGCGCGCCACCTGCGGGTTGGCGCCGATGGCGGCGGCGTGGAAACCGAGCCGGCTGCGCTCGCTGAGCATCGCCACCAGCAGGGTCACGGCGAGGGCGATGAAGAGGCCGCTGTGCAGGTTGCCGAAGCCGAGCAGCGCCAGACGCTCGTCGCCGCCGATCTGCATCGACATCGGGAAGCTGTTGGCCGGATCGCGCCAGGCACCGAACAGCAGGTGCTGCAACAGCAGGTAGGCGATGTTCGAGAGCAGCAGGGTGACCACCAGTTCGCTGACCTGCAGGCGCAGGCGCAACACCAGTGGCAGGGCGATCCAGGCGGCGCCGAACAGCGCGGAGGCGAGCAGCATCAGCGGCAGGCGCAGCGCCTCGGGGCCGACGCCGTAGAGGGAGACGGCCGTGGCGCCGATGGCGCCGAGCCAGAGCTGGCCCTCGATGCCGATGTTCCAGAACTTCACCCGCATGGCGACCGCCGAGGACAGCCCGACGAGAATCAGCGGCACCGTCAGGGTCAGCGTCTGCGCCAGCCCCTGCGGGCTGATGAAGACCTGCACGAAGAGGTCGTCGAGCAGCGACTCGGTCGGTACGCCGGCCCAGACCAGCAGCGCCAGGCCGAGCAGGATGCCGGCAGCCAGGCCGCCGACGAAGGTGCCGACGCCACGACGGCCGGACAGCGTCAGGCGGCGTTGCAGGGCGAAGGTGTAAGGCAGCGCGATCATCGTTTCATTCTCATGTCAGGCATGCCCGAGCATCAGCCGGCCAACCTCTTCGGCGCTCGACCCGCCCGGGCACTCGCCGGTGATGCGACCGGCGCTCATCACCGCGATACGGTCGGAGAGCGCGAGGATTTCCTCCAGGTCTTCGCTGATCAGCAGGCAGGCGGCGCCGCTGGCGGCCACCTCGCGGATCGCCTGGTGGACCACCGCGCAGGCTTTGACGTCGAGGCCGCGGGTCGGCGAATGGGCGACCAGCAGGCGCACGCCGCTGTCCAGTTCGCGGGCCAGCAGTACCTTTTGCGCGTTGCCGCCGGAGAGCAGGCTAGTGCGCAGCTCCGGGGTCGCGCCGGCGATGGCCTGGTGGGCGATGGCGGCCAGGGCGTCGGCGCGCATGCGTGCGCGGTTCAGCCAGCCGCTTCGGTAATGGCCGCCGCGCACGCGGGTCAGCGCCAGGTTGTCGGCCACCGAGAGTTCGCCGATCAGGCCGCTGGCCATGCGGTCGGAGGGAATGATGCGCAGGCCGAGGTCGCGGCGACGGGCGATGGACGCGTGGGTCACCTCGGCGCCGTCCAGGGACAGGTTGCCGGCCTCGATCGGCAGGCTGCCGAGCAGGGCGTCGGCGAGTTGCTGCTGGCCGTTGCCGCCGACGCCGGCGACGCCAAGGACTTCGCCGGCGCGCACGCGCAGGCTGACGCCGTCGATACCGACGCCGCCGTCGGCGCGGCTGACGCACAGTTGGTGGGCGATCAGCAGGTCGGCGCCGTTGCTGATCAGCGTGGACGGGGCGCGCTCCGGGCCGGCCTTCTGCTCGCCGACCATCAGGCGGGCGATTTCTTCCATGGAAAGGCTGGTGGTCGGCAGGTTGGCGGCCACCGTGCGGCCCTGGCGCATCACCGTCAGGCGGTGGCTGTGGCCGATCACTTCGCGCAGCTTGTGGGTGATCAGCACGATGCTGAGGCCGGTGTCGGCCATGCGCCGGATCGCCGAGAGCATGTCGCCGGCCTCGCGGTCGGTGAGCACCGCGGTGGGTTCGTCGAGGATCAGGATGCGCGCGCCGAGGGCCAGCACCTTGCAGATTTCCGCGCGCTGGCGCTCGGCTACCGAGAGGTCGGCGACCTGCGCCTGCGGGTCGATGCGCAGGCCGATCTGCTCGGCGGTGCGCAGCAGCGCGGCGCTGGCTTCGGCGGCGCTGCGCAGGCCCTTGCGCCCGCCAGCGGCGAGCAGCAGGTTCTCCACCACGCTGAAGCGCTCCACCAGGCGGAAATGCTGGTGCACCATGCCGATGCCCGCCGCGCTGGCGTCCGCCGGGCGACGGATCGCCAGGCGTTCGCCCTGCAGGCGGATCTCGCCATCGTCGGCGAGGTAGACCCCGGTGAGAATGTTCATCAGGGTCGACTTGCCGGCGCCGTTCTCGCCCAGCAGCGCATGCACTTCGCCGCGCTCCAGGTGCAGGCCGACGCCGTCGAGCACGGTGCGTTCGCCGAAGCGCTTGCTCAGCCCGCGCAGCTCCAGGAACACCGGGGCCGAGGCCGCCGGCATGGCTGTCACTTGACGCTCCCGACGGTGCCCTTGACCAGATAATCCATGTTCCAGATCGCCGCGTCGTCCAGCGTCGCACCGGCGGCCACGGCCTGCTCGCCGTTCTGCTTGAACAGCGGGCCGCTGAACGGCGAGAAGCTGCCGGCGATGATCTGCGCGCGCACCGCCTCGATCTTCGCGCGGGCCTCGGCTGGCACCTTGTCGCTCAGCGGGGTGATGTCCACCACGCCTTCGGCGAGGCCGGGGAAGGCGCCGTATTCGTTCGGCTCCCAGCTGCCGTCGACGATCTTGCGGATGGTCGGCACCAGGTACTTGTCCCAGTGGAAGACCACCGAGGTCAGGTGTCCCTTGGGTGCCATCTTGCTCATGTCCAGCTGGAAGCCCACCGAGGCCTTGCCGGCCTTTTCCGCGGCGGTGAAGGGGCCGGCCGAGGACAGGTTGTTGGCGATCACGTCGGCGTTCTGCTCGAGGATCGACTTGGCCGCCTGGCTTTCCTTGGCCGGGTCCCACCAGGAGTTGGTGTAGAGGGCGATGGTCTTGATCGTCGGGTCGACCGACTGTGCGCCGAGGGCGAAACCGTTGATGTCCCAGTTCACCGGCGCCACAGGGAAGCCGCCGAGCATGCCCAGGGTCTTGTTCGGGCTGACCGAGGCGGCGGCGATGCCGGCCAGGTACCAGGCCTCGTAGGTGCGCGGGTAGAAGCTTTCCAGGTTGGCCGCGTTGGTGGTGCCGGAGGCGGCGAGGAAGGCCACCTGCGGGTATTTCTTGGCCGCTTCCAACACGCCGTCGGAGTAGCCGAAGGAGGTGGTGACGATGATGTTGAAGCCGCGCTGCACGTAGAGGTCGATGGCGTTCTTCAGCGCGGTGGATTCCTCGGGAATGCTTTCCGCCACGGCGATCGGGTAGCCGAGTTCGCTGGCCACCTGCTGACGGCCGTTGTCGATGGATTCGTTCCAGCCGCCGTCCTTGACGGTGGCGGCATAGATGAAGGCGATCTTCGGCTTGCCGGCCAGCTTGAAGGCTTCCGCCGCCTGCGCGGGTGCCAGGGCGAGCAGGGCGGTGGAGGCCAGCAGGCCGATACAGGCGAGGTGCAGGGACGCGTGACGGCGAGTTTTCATGGGGTATTCCCTTCAGGAGATTGGCTTTCGTCTTTCTGGCGGTGGAAGTAGGTGTGGTCGAAGCGCGAGCGGATGTAGTCGCCGGCGGTGATCGGCGGGTACTGCGGCGGCCAGTCCGGGTTCTGGCAACTCGGCAGCACCTCGATCAGGCTCTGCGAGTCGGGGCCGAAGAAGAAGGGGATCGAGTAGCGCTGGCGCCCCGAGGAGTTGATCGCGCGATGCAGCGTCGAGGCGAAGTAGCCGTTGGTCCAGCGCGCCATCAGGTCGCCGACATTGACGATGAAACAGCCGGGAATCGGCAACGCCTGGATCCACTCGCCGGCGCTGTTGAGCACCTGCAGGGCCGGCACCTCGTCGGTGCGCAGGATGGTGAAGCACTCGTAGTCGGAGTGCGCGCCGATGCCGATCTGCGCGTCGTCGATGGCGCCGCTCTGGCTCGGGTAGGAGAGCACGCGCATGTGCGCCATCGGCTTGTTCAGGTAGGCCTCGAAGAAGTCCTCTTCGAGCTCCAGGGCCAGGGCGAAGGCGGCGAAGATGCGCCGACCGAAATCCAGCATGGCGGCGTGGTAGGCGAGCAGCGCGGGTTTGAAACCGGGCAGTTGCTCGGGCCACTGGTTGGGGCCGTAGCCGAACACGCCGGCCTGCACGTCGGGGTCGTCGGCGGGCACTTCCAGGGCCAGGTCGAACCCCTCGTGCATGTCGCCCTGGCCTTCCTCGTTGGTGTTCTCGCCGAGCATCGGCGTGTAGCCGCGCATGTTCGGCGAGCGGTCGATGTCCACCGCCTTCTTCACCTCCAGCGGCAGGTCGAAGAAGCGGTGGGCGGCGCTGAAGGTGGCATCGATCACCTCGTCCGGCACGCCGTGCCCGCGGGCGTAGAAGAAACCGACCTCGGTGCACGCCCTGCGCACCTCCTCGCCGACCCTTTGCCGGGCTTCCGGGTCGCCGCCGTACATGGCGGAGAAATCGATCACGGGGATTTCGGAGAAGGGCAACTGGCGCGCTTCAAGGCCCGAGGCGCTGAAGCTGCGGGGGCCGTTGCCGGTTCTTACGGTTTGCATGGTGACGTCCCTGAGGTGAATGGCGTAGTTCAGGCGCGGCTGGTGCCGGCGCTGCGGGTGGCCAACTGGCGCAACTGGAACAGCACGACATACGCCAGCGCGCCGACCAGGATGCCGACGATGGGCGCCACCCAGGGCGAGACGTAGGCGCAGAAGGCACCGATGAAGTAGGCGGCGAGGCCGACGGCGTTGAACTTCGGCAGGCGCACGTCCGCCAGGCGCGGGTAGCGCTGCTTATGCCCGTAGAAGTAGTCGGCCATGATCACGCCGCCGATTGGCGGGATGATCGAGCCGAGCAGGATCAGGAACGGGATCAGCATCTCGTACATGCCGCCGATCGCCAGCAGGGTACCGATGCCGGCGCCGACCACGGTGATCAGCTTGCGTCGCTCGCTGCGCAGCAGGTTGCAGCCGGCGGCGGCGAAGTTGTAGATGGTGTTGTCCTGGGTGGTCCACAGGTTGAGGAAGAGCATCACCACCGCGACGATCGACAGGCCCTGCAGGACCAGCACTTCGACCACGTCGGGTTGCTGGTAGACGATGGCGCCGTAGGCGCCGGTGACGATCATCAGGCCGTTGCCGAAGAAGAACCCGACCATGCTGGAGAGCATCGCCACCCGGCCGTTGCGGGCGAAGCGCGTCCAGTTGGTGGCCTGGGTGGCCCCGCTGACGAAGGTGCCGAAGATCATGGTGATCGCCAGGTTCATGCTCATGCTTTGCTGCGGCTCGATGGCCAGCAGCGCACCGAGGCCGCCGACCTTGTCGGTGGCCAGCCACAGCGACCAGACCAGGAACAGGCACATGGCCGGCACCGCAACGCGCGAGAGCAGGTCCAGGCCCCTGTAGCCGACGAAGGCGGTGATGCAGAAGCCGAAGCCGAACAGCACCATCAGCGGGATGGTCCAGCCTTCCGGCAGGCCGAGGATCTTCACCAGCGCCAGGGCCATGGTCGCGGTGCCCCAGGCGTACCAGCCGACCTGGGTGAAACCGAGCAGCATGTCGGACAGCTTGCTGCCCACCTCGCCGAAGCAGAAACGCCCCATCAGCACCGAGTTCAGCCCGCTGCGGCAGGCGATCAGGCCGAGCACGGCGGCGTAGGCGCCGAGCAGCAGGTTGCCGATGATCGCCGCCCAGATCAGTGTCTTGAAGTCGAAGGCCATGCCGATCTTGCCGCCGGCGAACATGGTGGCGGTGAAGAAGGTGAAGCCGAACAGCATGATCGAGGTGGAAAACAGGCCCTTGCGCGCGCCGGCCGGGACCTCGCTGAGGGGGTAGTCGTTGCCGCTGTCCGGTGCCTGAGCCATGTCCGTGTCCTCCTGCCGTGATTGGGTGTGGCCTCGGCGATTGCGAAGGCTGTGCCAGTTCCGGGCGGGGAGGCGAAAAAGCGGGGGTGTTGTTCAGGGTGACGGGTCGGGTTGTGCGATTTGCACAAAGAAACGGCGATTTATTCCGTCATCCGGTACGAATGCTTGTGCGATATGGCCATGTCGTGGGCCGGGCTGGTGCGTGCGAAAGCCGCCTTGCACCAGTTGGGGCCGACCGCCTCGCGCGGTCGCGAGGCGGTCGGCGGCGGGTTTCAACCGATGCTGATCGGCGGCAGTTCGGCCAGGGCGATGTCCAGCGCCTCGGTCGGCGCCATCACCTCGGCTTCTCCGTCCACCACCTTCTTGCCATCCTGGTTGATCACCCGGGTGGCGATGCGCACGCGGTTCTTCGGCAGCTTTTCGAGAATTTCCAGCTCCACGGTCAGGGCGTCGCCGAGCTTCACCGGGCGGGTGAATTTCAGGCTCTGGCCGAGGTAGATGGTGCCCGGTCCCGGCAGCTCGCAGGCGATGGCCGCGCTGATCAGCGCGCCGCTGAACATGCCGTGGGCGATGCGCTCCTTGAACTGCGTGCCGGCCGCGTAGGCTGCGTCGAGGTGCACCGGGTTGCGGTCGCCGGAAACCGCGGCGAACAGCTGGATGTCGCGTTCTTCGACGGTCTTTTCGTAGCGCGCGCTCTGGCCGACTTCGAGGCTGTCGTAGGGGAAGTTGCGGAGCTGGGTCATGGCGTGTCCTTGGCGGATGAGTCGAGGGCCTGTTGCAGCCAGTCGATGAGGAAGGCGGTCACCTCGTCGCGATTGGTCTCGTTGAGCAGTTCGTGACGGGCGCCCGGGTAAAGTTTCAGTTGCACCTTGCGCAGGCCGGCGCGCTGCATCGCTTCGGCGAGGTCTTCCAGGCGCTCGCCGTCGCTGACCGGATCGCACTCGCCACCGATCACCAGCAACGGCAGGCGCGCGTCGATCTGCGCCAGCTTTTCCAGCGGAGTGATCTCCTGCAGCCCGCCGAGGAGGTCCATCCACAGGCGGTTGGTGCAGCGGAAGCCGCACAGTGGGTCGGCGATGTAGGCGTCCACTTCCGCCGGGTCCCGGCTGAGCCAGTCGAAGGCGGTGCGGTTCGGCTTGAAGGCCTTGTTGAAGGAGCCGAAGGACAGGAAGTCGATCAGCGCGCTGCGCCCGGTCGGGCCCTGGCGCCATTGCTCGAAACGCGCCACCTGGCGCGCCGCGCGATACAGCGAGACCGGCTGGTAGTTGGAGCCGGAAAGGATCGCGCCGCTCACCGCGCAGCTGTGCTGCATCAGGTAGGCCTGGGCGATGTAGCTGCCCATGCTGTGGCCGAGCAGGAAGATCGGCGTGCGCGGGTGCTGCTGGCGGATGTGGTGGTTGAGCGCGGCGAGGTCGTCGATCACCCGTTGCCAGCCATCCTTCACCGCGTAGTCGCCGAGGATGCCGCGCTGCGCCGTCTGGCCGTGGCCACGCTGGTCGTGGGCATACAGCTCGACGCCGGCGGCGACCAGCGCCGCGCCGAAACGGGCATAGCGGCCGGCGTGTTCGGCCATGCCGTGGGCCAGCATCAGCACGGCTTTCGGCGGTTGTTCGGCGAACCAGCGCTGGACGTGGACGGGCGCGGCATCGCTGGTGGTGAGCCAGAAGGCATCGTGGCGCATGGTGGTTCTCGAACCCTGTGGTGGCGGCATTTTGCACGGGACGACCGGCAGCGCAAGCCACCGGTGACCGCTTGAGCATAGCCAGCCGGCGCGGTAGCAGCCTGCGGCAAAGCCGGCAAGATTCACGCGGTCTATGGCGATTTGCGCCGTCCGGCCCACCTGCTAACGTCCGGAAAGGCCCGCACGAGCGGGCGCGCCACGTTCAGGACCAAGGAGACAATAACAATGCAGCCTGATTTCTGGAGCGACAAACGTCCGGCCGGAGTGCCTGCTTCGATCGATCAGACGGCTTACTCGTCCGTCATCGAAGTGTTCGAGCGCTCGTGCAAGCGGTTCGCCGACCGTCCGGCGTTCAGCAACCTCGGCGTCACCCTCAGCTACGCCGAGCTCAATCGCCAGGCCGCCGCCTTCGCCTGCTACCTGCAGAAGCACACCGACCTGCAGCCCGGCGACCGCATCGCCGTGCAGATGCCCAACGTGCTGCAGTACCCGATCGCCGTGTTCGGCGCCCTGCGTGCCGGGCTGGTGGTGGTCAACACCAACCCGCTGTACACCGCCCGCGAGATGCGCCACCAGTTCAAGGACGCCGGCGTGCGCGCGCTGGTCTACCTCAACATGTTCGGCAAGCTGGTCGAGGAGGTGCTGCCCGATACGCAGATCGACTACCTGATCGAGGCGCGCATGGGCGACATGCTGCCGAGCCTCAAGGGCCTGCTGGTCAACACGGTGGTGAAGAAGGTCAAGAAGATGGTCCCGGACTACCATCTGCCGCAGGCGGTGCCGTTCAAGGAGGCGCTGCGCAAGGGCCAGGGTCACGGGCAGAAACCGGTGGATGTCGGTCTCGACGACATCGCCGTGCTGCAGTACACCGGCGGCACCACCGGCGTGGCCAAGGGTGCCATGCTCACCCACGGCAACCTGGTGGCCAACATGCTGCAGGTGGACGCCTGCATGCAGCAGCTCGGCCCGGACGGCAAGCCGCTGATGAAGGTGGGCGAGGAGGTGATGATCGCGCCGCTGCCGCTGTACCACATCTATGCGTTCACCGCGAACTGCATGTGCATGATGCTCAACGGCAACCACAACGTGCTGATCACCAACCCGCGCGACATCGGCGGCTTCATCAAGGAGCTGAAGAAGTGGCGCTTCTCCGCGCTGCTCGGGCTGAACACCCTGTTCGTCGCGCTGATGGACCATCCCGACTTCAAGACCCTGGACTTCTCCAACCTCAAGCTGACCAATTCCGGCGGTACCGCGCTGGTCAAGGCCACCGCCGACCGCTGGAAACAGATGACCGGCTGCACGGTGGTGGAAGGCTACGGCCTCACCGAAACCTCGCCGGTGGCCAGCACCAACCCCTACGGCGACAAGGCGCGCCTGGGCACCGTGGGCATCCCGGTGGTCGGCACCGCGTTCAAGGTGATCGACGACGACGGCAACGAGCTGCCGCTGGGCGAACGCGGCGAGCTGTGCATCAAGGGGCCGCAGGTGATGAAGGGTTACTGGCAGCGCGAGGAGGCGACCGCCGAGGTCCTGGACGCCGAGGGCTGGCTGAAGACCGGCGACATCGCCGTGATCGACCCGGATGGCTACACGCGCATCGTCGACCGCAAGAAGGACCTGATCATCGTCTCCGGCTTCAACGTATACCCCAACGAGATCGAGGAAGTGGTGATGGCGCATCCGGGCGTCGCCAGCTGCGCTGCCATCGGCGTCGAGGACGAGCGCTCCGGCGAGGCGGTGAAGCTGTTCGTCGTGCCGCGCGAGGGCGGGGTCAGCGTCGAGGAACTCAAGGACTACTGCAAGGCCAACTTCACCGGCTACAAAGTGCCCAAGCACATCGTCCTCAGGGACGCATTACCGATGACGCCGGTGGGCAAGATCCTCCGCCGCGAGCTGCGCGACATCGCCTGAGGCGTCTGGAAAGGGCATTTCGGGCAATAGCAAAAATATGACCGGATACTTGTATCCGGTCATTTTCGTTACTGGCTAGGCAGATGTTGGTGCTGGTGGGCTCCTGGCAAAGCTGCTACGCTCGGCGCGATTTTTTGCCCTCCCCGTGCGAGGGCAGGATGCGCAGACACAATAACCAATCGCCTCAAAGGCGATGAGACCAGCTGTTGCTTAGGAGTGGGCTTCCATGATCGAAAACTTCTGGAAGGACAAGTACCCGGCGGGCATCCCTGCTGACATCAATGCCGACCAATACCCGAACATCCAGGCGGTATTGAAAGAGTCCTGCCAACGCTTCGCCGGCAAGCCCGCCTTCAGCAACCTCGGCAAGACGATCAGCTACGGCGAGCTGTACGAACTCTCCGGCATCTTCGCCGCCTACCTGCAGAACCATACCGACCTGCAACCCGGTGACCGCATCGCCGTGCAGATGCCCAACGTGCTGCAGTACCCGGTCGCCGTGTTCGGCGCGATGCGTGCCGGCCTGGTGGTGGTCAACACCAACCCGCTGTACACCGCGCGGGAGATGGAGCACCAGTTCAACGATTCCGGCGCCAAGGCGCTGGTGTGCCTGGCCAACATGGCCCACCTGGCCGAAGACGTGCTGCCCAAGACCGGCGTGCGCCACGTCATCGTCACCGAGGTCGGCGACCTGCTGCCGCCGCTCAAGCGCCTGCTGGTCAACAGCGTCGTCAAGTATGTGAAGAAGATGGTGCCGGCGTTCAACCTGCCGCAGGCGGTGAAGTTCAACGATGCCCTCGCCAAGGGTCGCGGCAAGGCGCTGCGCGAATCCGCTCCGCAGGGCAACGACGTCGCCGTGCTGCAATACACCGGCGGCACCACCGGCGTGGCCAAGGGCGCGATGCTCACGCACCGCAACATCATCGCCAACATGCTGCAGTGCAAGGTGCTGATGGGCGCCAACCTCAACGAGGGCTGCGAGATACTCATCGCGCCGCTGCCGCTGTACCACATCTACGCCTTCACCTTTCACTGCATGGCAATGATGCTGATCGGCGGGCACAACATCCTCGTCACCAACCCGCGCGACCTGCCCGGCACGGTGAAGGAACTCGGCAAATGGAAGTTCACCGGCTTCGTCGGCCTGAACACCCTGTTCGTCGCGCTGTGCAACAGCGAAGACTTCCGCCGCCTCGACTTCAGCGCGCTGAAGGCGACCTTCTCCGGCGGCATGGCGCTGCAACTGGCCACCGCCGAGCGCTGGAGAGAGGTCACCGGCTGCGGCATCTGCGAAGGCTACGGCATGACCGAGACCAGCCCGGTCGCCACGGTCAACCCGTTCCAGAACATCCAGGTCGGCACCATCGGCATCCCGGTGCCCTCGACCCTGTGCAAGGTCATCGACGACGCAGGCAACGACCTGCCGATCGGCTCCATCGGCGAGCTGTGCATCAAGGGCCCGCAGGTGATGAAGGGTTACTGGCAGCGCGAGGAAGCCACCGCCGAGGTGCTCGACGCCAATGGCTGGCTGAAGACCGGCGACATCGCGGTGATCCAGGAAGACGGTTACCTGCGCATCGTCGACCGCAAGAAGGACATGATCATCGTCTCCGGTTTCAACGTGTATCCGAACGAGCTGGAAGACGTGCTCGCCACCCTGCCGGGCGTGCTGCAGTGCGCCGCCATCGGTATCCCGGACGAGAAATCCGGCGAGGCGATCAAGGTCTTCGTGGTGGTCAAGCCGGGCGAGAGCCTGACCAAGGACCAGGTCATGCAGCACATGCACGACAACGTCACCGGCTACAAGCGACCGAAGTCCGTGGAATTCCGCGACGCGCTGCCGACCACCAACGTCGGCAAGATCCTGCGCCGCGAGCTGCGTGACGAAGAGCTGAAGAAGCTCGGCAAGAAGTAAGCGTCCCGCCGTTCGGAGAAGCCCCGCCCATGCGGGGCTTTTTCGTTGCTGCGTGGCGTCCGGACCTGCGGCAGTCTGGCGCAGGTATTTCGCTCGTCGTCCCGTTGCTGCGCGCTTTTTGTCAGAATTGCCGCCTCGGTGGCGACGCCGCCCGGCGTCCGTCACGCTCTATAAGGAAATGCTTCATGCTCAGCCTGAGATTGCGCCCCAAAGTGTTGCTGCTGGTCCTGGTGCCCTGCTTTCTGCTTTCCCTGATGCTCGGGGGGCTGTCGGTCTGGGTGCTTCAGGGCGTCGCCGCGCAGCAGGAGGCCGAGGCCCGCAGCAGCCTGATCGAGGCCCGGCGTATTGAGATCGAGCATTACGTACAGGTCGCGCGCAAGGCGATCGCGCCGCTGTACGAGGCCTCCGCGGAGGGCGATCTGGAAGCCCGGGCGCGCGCCGTCGAGCTGCTGCAGAACCTCGGCTATGGCAAGGACGGCTACTACTGGGGGTATGACGAGAGCGCCGTGCGGCTGTTCCAGGGCAGCACTGGCGACAAGATCGGGCAGAGCTTCCAGGACTACCGCGATCCGCAGGGCGTCTACGCGATCCGCGAGCTGGTGCGAGCCGGGCGTGACGGCAGCCATTACGTCGACTACAGCTTCGTGCTCGGCGATGGCACCACCCTGGTGCCGAAGATCGGCTATTCCGAGTACTTGCCGAAGTGGCACATGGTGTTCGGCACCTCGGTCAACCTTGACGGTATCGAGCGGGAAGTTCAGACCATTCGCGCGCACTTCGGCAAACGCATCGACCAACTGACGTGGCTGATGATCGGCAGCGCCGTGGGCCTGCTGCTGGTGATCGGCGCCGTCGCGATGTACCTCTCCGGCACGCTGCTGCGGCCGCTGCTGCGGATCAAGGCGAGTCTCGACGAGGTGGCCCGCGGCGATGGCGATCTCACCCAGCGGCTGCCGGTGACCGGCGCCGACGAGCTGGGCGAGCTGGCCAGCGCGTTCAATCGCTTCGTCGAGAAGATCCAGGCGCTGGTGCGCCAGGTCAGCAATACGTCCTCCGAGCTGTCGATGCTGGTGGAGGCCGTGGCCAGCCAGGCGCATCGCTCGGAACAGGCGATGGATCGCCAGCGCCAGGAGACCGATCAGGTCGCCACGGCGATCAACGAAATGTCCGCGGCTGCCCAGGAAGTCGCCAGCAGCGCGCAGCGCGCCTCGGAAGCCGTGCAGGAAACCGACGAGCAGGGACGCAAGGCGCGCGAGGTGGTGGAGCAGAGCATCGTGCAGATCCACAGCCTGGTGGAGGACGTGCACGCCAGCGGCGCCGTGATCGACGGCCTGCACGGCGACGTGCAGGGCATCGTCGGGGTGCTCGAAGTGATCCGCTCGATCGCCGACGAGACCAACCTGCTGGCGCTCAACGCGGCCATCGAAGCCGCCCGCGCGGGCGAGGCCGGGCGCGGGTTCGCCGTGGTCGCCGACGAGGTGCGCGCGCTGGCCAGCCGCACCCAGCAGAGCACCGGCGAGATCCAGGCGATGATCAACCGCCTGCAGAGCGCCACCGCCCAGTCGCTGACCGCCATGCAGCGCAGCGGCGAGAAGGGCCAGGCCACCAGCAGCCAGGCCAACCAGACCGGGCTTTCGCTGGAGGCCATCACCACGCTGGTCGGCACCATCAACCTGATGAACGCGCAGATCGCCTCCGCCGCGGAAGAGCAGACGGCGGTGGCCGAGGAGATCAACCGCAGCGTTCACCAGATCGCTTCGGCGGTCGACAGCGTCGCCTCGGACGCGGCCCAGGGCGCGCGCACCGCCGCCGAGCTGAACGCGCTCAGCGGTCGGTTGCAGGCGCTGGTGCAACAGTTCCGCGTATGAGTCCCCGGCGCCCCGCGCAACGCGGGGCGCCAGCTGCTTCCGGGCGTGAAGGCGCCGCCGTTCACGCCGCTTCGCTTGCCTATCCCTGAGCGTTCCGCTGTCGCCGGAGCGCTTCTACCTCTCGTCGCCGAACGCTTGGAGTTGAGCGTTTTTTGCACAGATATCGCATATAAGCGTGCTGTCACACGGGCGCGCCAGAATCTCCACGCCCGTTCTCTTCACGTTCACCGAGTGATCTTTATGCGAACTCAGCTGCGACAGTTCTTCCTGACGTCCTTTCTTTTCATCACCGCCGTTTTCGGCCAGGCCCAGGCCGGGGAGCCGCTGCAGGTGCTCTTCGTCGGCAACAGCTACACCTTCTACAACCAGCTGCCGCTGATGGTCCGGCAGATGTCGGTGGAGGCCAAGCAGCCGCGCGCGCTGGAGGTCAAGGACGTCACCGTCGCCGGTTCCAGCCTGAAGCAGCACTGGGCCCGCGGCGAGGTGCAGAAGGTGCTCGCCAGCCAGCACTGGGATTACGTGGTGATCCAGGATTTCAGCCTGATGCCGCTGCAGGACGCCGAATCCACCCGCAAGTACGCCGGCCTGGTCGCCCAGGCCGCGCGCCAGGCCGGCGCCCAGCCGATCTTCTACCTGACCTGGGCGCGGCAGAACGACCCCTCGATGCAGTCCACGCTGGACGCCGTCTACACCCAGGTGGCGAAGGAAAACCACGGCCTGCTGGCGCCGGTCGGCGATGCCTGGAAAGTCGCTCTGGCCAGCCAGCCGCAGCCGACGCTGTTCATCGCCGACGGTAGCCATCCGACCTACACCGGCTCCTACCTCGCCGCCTCGGTGTTCTACTCGCTGATCTACGGCAACCCGCCGCCGGCGCCGCAGGCCGCGCAGAGCAGCCGTTTCGAACACGCCACCGCCGCCGAGCTGCAGCAGGACGCCTGGACCGCGCTGCAATCGGTGGACGTCGCCCTGCGCACGGTGCCCGCCGGGCTCGGCGGCGCGACGGTACAGGCGACGCGCTGAGTCGCGCGCCCGTCCGGGCAGCAGGTACACACGGGATCGGCGCGCCGGTCCCGTGTTCGTTGCGGGGTGCGGAAATCTGCGACAATCCGCCCTCCGCCGTAGATGCCAGCCAAGCGCCTGATGACCGATTCGAACGCCACCGCCGATGCCCTGCTGAAAAACCTCGACCAGACCCTGATCGCCGACCGTCACCGCCTGCGCCGGCAGTTGCACGAGCTGCGCAAGAACGCCGGTGGCGACGACGCCAGGCTGGCGCAGTGGATCGAGCGTTTCCAGGCGTCGGTGGCCAAGGTCGAGGCCCGGCGCGCCAGCGTGCCGGCGATGCGCTACGACGACCAGTTGCCGATCGCCGCCAAGCGCGACGAGATCAAGGCGGCGCTACAGAAGCACCAGGTGCTGGTGATCGCCGGCGAAACCGGCTCGGGCAAGACCACCCAGTTGCCGAAGATCTGCCTGGAGATCGGGCGGGGCGTGCACGGCCTGATCGGTCACACCCAGCCGCGCCGCCTGGCCGCGCGCAGTGTCGCCACGCGGGTCGCCGAGGAAGTCGGCACGCCGCTCGGCGAGCGGGTCGGCTACCAGGTGCGCTTCGAGGACCAGAGCACGGACGCCACGCTGATCAAGCTGATGACCGACGGCATCCTGCTCGCCGAAACCCAGCACGACCGCTACCTGGAGAAGTACGACACGATCATCGTCGACGAGGCCCACGAACGCAGCCTCAACATCGACTTCCTGCTCGGCTACCTGAAGACCCTGCTGCCGCGCCGGCCCGACCTCAAGGTGATCATCACTTCGGCGACCATCGACCTCGAGCGCTTCAGCCAGCACTTCAGCGGGGCCGGCCTCCCGGGCGCGCCCATCGTCGAAGTGTCCGGGCGCACCTATCCGGTGGAAACCTGGTACCGGCCGCTCGCCGCCGAGAACGACGAGGACGGCAACCGCGTCGAGGAAGACCTCTCGGTGGACCAGGGCATCCTCGCCGCGCTGGACGAAATTGCCGCGCACGAGAAGAACGTCGGCCAGCGCCCCGGCGACGTGCTGGTGTTTCTCCCCGGCGAGCGGGAAATCCGCGATGCCGCCGAGATGCTGCGCAAGGCCAACCTGCGCCTCACCGAGGTGCTGCCGCTGTACGCGCGGCTGACGCCCGCCGAGCAGCAGAAGATCTTCAAACCGGCGGCCGGGCGCAAGATCGTGCTCGCCACCAACGTCGCGGAAACCTCGCTCACGGTGCCCGGAATCCGCTACGTGATCGACTCCGGCACCGCGCGCATCAGCCGCTACAGCTACCGCGCCAAGGTCCAGCGCCTGCCCATCGAGGCGGTCTCGCAGGCCAGCGCCAACCAGCGCAAGGGCCGCTGCGGACGGGTCGAACCGGGCATCTGCGTGCGCCTGTACAGCGAGGAGGATTTCCTCGCCCGGCCGGCGTTCACCGATCCGGAGATCCTGCGCACCAACCTCGCCGCGGTGATCCTGCAGATGCTCCATCTGCGCCTCGGCCAGATAGAGGATTTCCCCTTCATCGAGCCGCCGGACGGCAAGGCCATCAGCGACGGTTTCAACCTGTTGCAGGAGCTTTCCGCGGTCAACCGCGAGAACCAGCTGACCCCGCTCGGCCGCCAGCTGGCGCGCCTGCCGGTGGACCCGCGGCTGGGCCGCATGCTGCTGGAGGCCGCGCAGCAGGGCAGCCTCGACGAGGTGCTGATCGTCGCCAGCGCGCTCTCCGTGCAGGACGTGCGCGAGCGTCCGGCCGACCGCCAGCAGGCCGCCGACCAGGCGCACGCGCAGTGGAAGGACGTGGATTCCGATTTCGCCGCACTGATCAACCTCTGGCGCGGCTTCGAGGAAAAACGCCAGGAGCTGGGCGCCAACCCGCTGCGCGCCTGGTGCCGCAAGAACTTCCTCAACTACCTGCGCCTGCGCGAGTGGCGCGACGCCCATCGCCAGCTGACGCTGATCTGCCGCGAGCTGCAGCTGTCACCCGATGGGTATCGCTCCGCTCAACGCCATCCTACGAAAAACGTGCCGCAATCCGCCCCGCCCGCAGGACGGATCGAGCGAAGCGACACCCATGCGGCCTCCGGCAGCGCCGCGCCAACGCCGACCACCGACACCAGGGTCAACGTCGTCGCCCGCCAGCAGGCCGAAGCCAGCGAGGCCGCGCAGCGCGCGCGCAGCTACGCCGCGGTGCACAGGGCGATCCTTTCCGGGCTGCTCAGCCAGGTCGGCCAGAAGACCGAGGACGGCGACTACCTCGGCGCGCGCCAGCGACGCTTCTGGGTGCACCCTTCCAGCGTGATCGGGCGCAAGAAGCCGAACTGGATCATGGCCGCCGAACTGGTGGAAACCACCAAGCTGTTCGCGCGCATGGTGGCGAAGATCGAGCCGGACTGGATCGAGCCGCTGGCCGCGCACCTGATCAAGACCAACCACTTCGAGCCGCACTGGGAGAAGAAGCGCGGCCAGGTGGTGGCCTACGAGCAGGTCACCCTCTACGGCATGATCGTGGTCGGCCGCCGGCCGGTGCATTACGGTCCCATCGACCCGCCGGTGGCGCGCGAGCTGTTCATCCGCGAAGGCTTGGTGCGCGGCGAGATCAACAGCCGCGCGCGCTGCCTGTCGGCCAACCGCGAACTGCTCGAACGCCTCGACGAACTCGAAGCCAAGGCGCGCCGCCGCGACATCCTCGCCGACGAGGAAACCCTGTTCGGCTACTACGACGCGCGTATCCCGCAGGACATCTACCAGGCCGCCAGCTTCGAGAACTGGTACAAGCGCGAGAGCGCGAAGAACGCCGGGTTGCTGATCATGCGCGAGGAAGACGTGCTCGCCCGCGAGGCCAGCGAAGTCACCGCCGCGCAGTACCCGGACAGCCTGCACATCGGCGAGCTGGAGCTGTCGCTGGAGTACCACTTCGAGCCCAATCACCCGCGCGACGGCGTGACCCTGCGCGTGCCGGCGCCGCTGCTGCCGCAACTGCGCAGCGAACGCCTCGACTGGCTGGTGCCCGGCCTGCTGGAAACCAAGGCGGTGGCGCTGGTGCGCAACCTGCCCAAGGCGATCCGCAAGAACTTCGTGCCGGTGCCGGACTTCGTCAAGGCGGCGCTGGCCAAGGTCGTCTTCGCCGAAGGCTCGCTGCCCGAATCCCTCGGCCGCGAGCTGCAACGCATGACCGGTGCGCGGGTGAGCGAGGACGCCTGGGCGGAAGCCGCGGCGCAGCTCGACGGCCACCTGAAGATGAACATCGAGGTGGTCGATGCGCGCGGCAAGTTCCTCGGCGAAGGCCGCGACCTGGCCGAACTCACAGCGCGCTTCGCCGAAGCCAGCCAGGCCGCTCTGGCGATCCCGCAGACGCAGAAGCAGCAGGGCCCTGTGGAGGCCAGGGCATTCGCCGAAGTCGCCGAGAAGACCCAGCAGAAGGTCGCCGGGCTGTCGATGACCGTCTACCCGGCGCTGGTGGAGGAGGGCGGCATGGTCAAGGAAGGCCGCTTTCCGACCCAGGCCGAAGCCGAGTACCAGCACCGCCGTGCGCTGCAACGGCTGCTGCTTCAGCAACTCGCCGAACCCGCCAAGTTCCTGCGCAACAAGCTGCCGGGGCTGACCGACCTCGGCCTGCTTTACCGCGAAATGGGCCGCGTCGATGCGCTGGTCGAGGACATCCTGCTCGCCAGCCTCGACAGCTGCGTGCTCGACGGCGAAGCCACGCTCCCGCGCGACGGCGCCGCCCTGGCCGCCCTGGCCGAGAAGAAGCGCGGCGTCTGGACCGAACATGCCGAGCGCCTGGGCAAGCTCGTACTGGATATCCTCAAGCTCTGGCACGGCCTGCAGAAGCGCTTCAAGGGCAAGATCGACCTGGCCCAGGCGGTGGCGCTGAACGACATCAAGGCGCAGCTCGGCCGGCTCGTCTACCCCGGCTTCGTCCGCGAAACCCCGGCCGAATGGCTACGCGAATACCCGCGCTACCTCAAGGCCGTGGAACAACGCTTCGAGAAGATCGGCGCGCAACTGCAACGCGACCGCGTGTGGTCCGGCGAACTGGCCGGCTACTGGGACCAATACCAGACCCGCCTGGCCAAACACGCCCAGGAAGGCAAACGCGACCCCGAATTGCAGCTCTACCGCTGGATGCTGGAGGAATACCGCGTCTCCCTGTTCGCCCAGCAACTGGGCACGCGGGTGGCGGTGTCGGACAAGCGGCTGAACAAGCAGTGGGCGGCAGTGGAAGGCTGAGGCGTTGCTTTCGTAGGGTGGACAACGCTTTGTTTGTCCACCGGGTTTTGCCGGTGGAGCTGTCGAATGTCCGGCCTTTCAATCACTTCGGGTTTTTGATCTTGCGGGTGGACAGCGCCTCGCGGTTTCCCCCGCCTACTGTCGATATAGCGAGTGGGAGGCCGCGAAGCATTTTTCGCCGTTCTGATATCCAGGCTACTTGCTGGAGAACTGATGTGAGCACGGACTTAATCCCGTAAGTGCACATCCATCAAGGCATCAATGTAGGGCGCCTTTTGCGCGAGATATTCAGCAATGCCTCCCCGGTTGTTAGCTTCGAGCTGCAGCTTCAAATCCTGATATTGCTTGCGGATAGTGCTGTCTTCTCTCAACAGGTCGCGGCTATGACGTGGCGGGCACGCGTGTGGTCTGTAATCCGAGGGGGTATCCGGGTGCGGCTTGTGGCTACTGAGCGTAGCTCTGCGCGAAGGCGGCAATCTCTTGGGTGGCCTGAAAGTCGACCAACTGTATTCCGTGCCCTAGGATGCTGTCCTTTGCCATTTGTACCGCTTTTCGATGGCGGGCTGACTCATTCTCTGCCGGGGCAGATACAGGAATCAGCACGTCCAGCGCTGGTCCGGATGTTCGTGCATCTGGCGTATCGCCACGGCCAGGCGTTCATCGCCGAGTCCGCGCAGCAGGCCGGCCGGCGCGGTTTCGGTTGCAGTGGAGCGCAGCGCTTCGATGAACAGTACTTCCAGCAGGTGCGCGAGGATGAAATCCCGTGCCGGGCGCTGGCCGCGCGCCTCCTCGGTAACGAGTTCTAGCAGCGTTGCCAGTCGGCGTTCGCCGCGAACGTGTATCAGCTGGGGTAACAGCGTCACCAGCAGCGCGGCATCCGGAGAGCCGAAGGTGCAGTGTCCTATCAACAATTGAACATCGACCGGGATGTCCTGCCTGCCCACGCGAATGTCACGTGGCCGTACCTCGACGGGGAGGGTGTCGGGGTCTCCTTCTGCCATCGCCTGGCGGCTCATCATCGTGAAGTCGTAGGCGGCTGGAATGAGCACGAAGTCGCCCGCGTGCAACGTTATCGCGGGCTGGCCGGCGACTGACAGCCGACTGCCTCCCTCGAGGATCGCGCAGTAGAACGGCTCGCCATCGACCGAGCGGTTTACGCGCCAGGCCCCCGCGCCACTGACAATCTTGGAAAACGAGGCGCCCGGTTGCAGAAGGGTGACCACTTCTGCGAGTGGATCAGACATGTCGGACTCCTGCGAAATACTAACGGACTTCAAATTATATTAAGTCCGGTTGCAGCAGCCTATCGTTATGGCTCTGTCAACCACGCAAGGGTACTACCCATGAAAACCGTGCTGATTACGGGATGCTCCTCCGGCTTTGGTCTGGCCACCGCTCACTATTTTCTGGAGCGCGGCTGGAAGGTCATCGCGACGATGCGCTCGCCAAACGAGGGGCTTTTTCCCGCATCCGAACATCTCCGCGTGCTGGCGCTGGACGTGACCGATCCAGGCAGCATCCAGCGGGTGCTGGAGGACGCGGGGCCAATCGACGTGCTGGTCAACAATGCCGGCATTGGCTTGCTGGGCGCACTCGAAGGCTTCTCGATGCAGGCAATCCGCGAAACCTTCGAGACCAACACCTTTGGCCTGATGGCGATGATTCAGGCGATATTGCCGCAGTTCAGGCAGCGTAAAGCCGGAGTGGTCATCAATGTCACTTCGAGCGTAACGATGAAGTCATTGCCGCTGCTGAGCGTCTATACCGCGAGCAAAGCGGCGGTGAATGCGTTCACCGAGTCGCTCGCACTTGAGCTCGCAGCGTTCAATGTCCGGGTGAATCTGGTGCTGCCGGGGCGAGCCCCGACGACCGACTTCGGGAAGAACGCACAGTCCCGCGTGCAAGGCAGCATTCCGGAGCCTTATACCGAACTGGCGCAGAAGATGTTCGCGGAGTGGTCTCAAGCATCCGAGGTCACTGAGGCCGACGATGTCGCCGAAGCGGTATGGCGCGTAGCGAACGACCCGGCCTCGCCCATGCGCACCGCCGCTGGCGCTGATGCCGTCGCGCTGGAAGCTGAGCAGCACGCCTCTGCGTGACGGCGTGGCTGGCAAAACGCTCGTCCTCCTGTCACGCCGCGATAGCCGTGTGGGCAACGCGCTTTCCAGGCGCTGCACGGCTCGCGGACACCTTTGGCTGACCGTCCGCCTGTGGCTGAAGGCGCGCATACCGCCGCAGGATGCGCGGCTTGTGCTTGCGGGTCGGCGCTTCGCTGGCGGACAGCGAAAGGTCGGTCGGACAGGTGCTTCCTGCTCAGAGCGCGCCGATGCGATCCAGCTCGCGTTCGAGTTCGTCGTGGCCGAGGCTGTCGAAGGGAAGGGCGAAGAAGGCCCGGCAGCGCTGCTCGATGCGGGCCAGCGTGGCGCGGAAGGCGGCGTCGATGGCCGCCTCGTCACCGACCACATCCGAAGGGTCTGCCAGCCCCCAGTGGGATTTCAGTGCGGGGCCGAAGTACGCCGGGCAGGCTTCCCCGGCGGCCTTGTCGCAGACGGTGATGACAATCTCCGGCGGGTTGTCCTCGAACGCCTCGTTACCCTTGCTGCTCAGGCCTTCGGTGGAGATGCCAGCCTGCTGCAGCGTGGTGAGGCTACGTGGCAGTACCTGGCCCCTGGGGAAGCTGCCGGAACTGATTGCCTCGAAGCCTTCCGGCGCCCAATGGTTGAACAGCGCTTCGCAGAGGATGCTGCGGCAGCTGTTGGCCGTGCACATGAACAGGACTCGCATCTGAGGCTCCTAAGCTAGGGGGCGGACAGACCCAGGCGCAGTGCCAAGGCCGAAAGGGTGATCAGCAGAACGGGCAGGGTCAGGAGGATGCCGACCTTGAAGTAGTAGCCCCAGGTGATGCGCATGTCTTTGCGCTCCAGCACATGCAGCCAGAGCAGGGTGGCGAGGCTGCCAATCGGGGTGATCTTCGGGCCGAGGTCGCAGCCGATGACGTTGGCGTAGATCATCGCCTCGCGTACCAGGCCCTCCACGCCGCTGGACTGGATCGACAGGGCGCCGACCAGCACGGCGGGCATATTGTTCATCACCGAGGACAGCAACGCCGAGAGCAGTCCGGTCCCGATGGCGGCGCTCCACAGCCCCTGTTCGGCAAGGCTGTCGAGCAGCTGGGTAAGGACGTCCGTGAGGCCGGCGTTCTTCAAGCCGTACACCACCAGGTACATGCCGAGGGAGAAGACCACCACCTGCCAGGGCGCATCACGCAGCACCCGGCGGGTGGAAATGCGATGCCCACGCGCGGCAACGGCCAACAGGAGCGCGGCGCAGACCGAAGCGACCACGCTGACTGGAACGCCCATCGGCTCCAGAGCGAACAGGCCGACCAGCAGCACCAGCAATGTCCACCAGCCGACGACGAAGGTGGCGCGGTCGTGGATCGCCGCCTTCGGCTCCTTGAGCGCATCGAGCGCGTACCGTCGCGGGATATCGCGGCGGAAGAACAGGAACAGCACCAGCAAGGTGGCCGCGACGCTGGCGAGGTTGACCGGCACCATCACCGACGCGTACTGGGCGAAGCCCAGGCCGAAGTAATCGGCCGAGACGATGTTCACCAGGTTGGAGACCACCAGCGGCAGGCTCGCGGTATCGGCGATAAAGCCGGCAGCCATCACGAAGGCCAGGGTCGCCGCGGGCGAAAAGCGCAGGGCAAGCAACATCGACATGACGATGGGCGTGAGGATGAGGGCCGCGCCATCGTTGGCGAACAGCGCCGAAACGGCAGCGCCAAGCAGTACGCAGAAGGCGAATAGGCGATAGCCGCTGCCGTTCGCCCAGCGTGCCACGTGTAGCGCCGCCCACTCGAAAAAACCGGCCTCGTCCAGCAGGAGGCTGATGATGATCACGGCGATGAAGGTGGCGGTGGCATTCCAGACGATGGCCCACACGGCCGGGATGTCGTGCAGCGAAACAGCGCCTGCGGCCAGGGCGATGATCGCCCCCAACGCGGCACTCCAGCCGACACCCAGGCCCCTGGGCTGCCAGATGACCAGGACGAGGGTAAAGACGAATACGGCAATGGCGACCAGCATGGAGGACTCGCTCGTAGGGTCAGCAGCAGGCGTCACGGACGGGGCGGCCGTCCATGTTCTGCAGGCGGAGGGTGTTGTCGGCCAGCCACTGTGCATTCGCCTGCAGGATGACCTGCAGCATCTCCTGCACCCAGGCGGGCAGTTCGGGATTGAGGCGGTAATAGACCCACTGGCCCTGGCGGCGATCCCGCAGCAGGCCGCTGCTGCGTAGCTGCGCCAGGTGGCGGCTGATCTTCGGCTGGCTGTCGTCCAGGGCCCAGACCAGCTCACAGACGCAAAGCTCGCCCTGGCTGGCGATGAGCAACGTGGCGCGAGCACGGGTCTCGTCGGCCAGGTTCCTGAAGACTTCGGGCGGAGTGATCATGGCGTCACCTCACATACGGGAAAGCGAATATACGGATTTCCATATGTGAAGGACAGGCTCATCGGTCACGACCGTCGTCGCCCGGCCGCTCAGGCTCGCTCGTCATCCGCCAACGCATTTGTCGGATTCATGTGTAGAAGCTCGACGGCGCGACGCCGAACTGCCGGCGGAACGCGGCGGCAAAGGCGCTCTGGCTCTCGTAGCCATGCTGCAGCGCCACGTGCAACACCGGCTGGCCTTCGGCCAGGGCTTCGAGCGATAGCAGCAGGCGCGCCTGCTGGCGCCAGCGGCCGAAGGTGATGCCGGTGCTGGCCAGAAAGCGGCGGTGAAAGGTCTTCGGGCTCATGGCCAGTCGGTCTGCCCAATGCTCGGCGCCACCGGCCAGCGCCGGGTGTTGCGTCAGGGCCACGCAGACGCGCGCGATGCGCTCGTCCTCCGGCCAGGGCAGGTGGAAGGGCAGCACTGGCAGGCTGCAGAGTTCGTCGAGAAGAAAGCGCATCAGGCGCCCGTCCCGGCTGTCGGCTGTGTACTGCGCCGGCACCTGGGTGGCCGCCAGGATGAGTTCGCGCAGCAAGGGTGACACATCGATCACGCAGTTGCCCGTGGGCAGGCCGTCGATGGCGTCGGGGCTGACGAACAGGCTGCGCATGCAGGCCCTGCCGCGGATGCGCAGGGCGTGCTCGACGCCCGCCTGCACCCACACCGCGCGGGTTGGCGGTATGACCCAGCGACCGGCCGCGGTCTCCACCAGCAACACTCCGGAGGTCGCATAGATCAGCTGCGCGCGCGGATGGCTGTGGGCGGGCACCTGATGACCGTTGGGGTAGTCGACCGACACGCCGGTGACCGGCATCGCCAGGGCTTCGTGGGGCAGTTGGCTGTGGTCGACCATGGGGTGGGGCCAAGATGCGTGGCCCGCCAGCTTAGCGGCAGGAATGACCATTTGGCGACAACAATGGACCATTTGTCGTGAGTTGCCGGCGTTCCGGCTGCCTAAGCTGGGCACCTCTTTCACCGGAACCGCGCCATGAACCTCCTGCCGCCCTCGCTAACGCTACTTGCCCTGAGCTTCGGCCGGGGTCTGTCGCCACGTGTGTGGCGCCGACTTGCGATCTCCCCCAGATCCCGGCCTTGAACAGCCCGCCATGGCGGGCAGGGGAGGTCGGCACTGTTCGCTCTCCCGTTCGAGGTTCGCCCATGCTGCGCAATCCGCAAACCAAGTACCGTGCTTCTCCCTCCATCGACCTGCCCAACCGCCGCTGGCCATCGCGCCGTATCGCCCAGGCGCCGGTGTGGCTGTCCACCGACCTGCGCGACGGCAACCAGGCGCTGTTCGAGCCGATGAACCGGCAACGCAAGCTGCACCTGTTCGGCGAGCTGGTGCGCCTCGGTTTCAAGGAGATCGAGATGGGCTTTCCGGCCGCCTCGCGCACCGATTTCGAGATCATCCGCCAGCTGATCGACGAGGGCGGCATCCCCGACGACGTCACGCCCATGGTCATGACCCAGCTGCGCGAAGACCTGATCGACGAGACGGTGCGCGCCGTGGCTGGCGCGCGGCGGGTGATCGTGCACCTGTATAACGCCATCGCACCGGTCTGGCGGCGGGTGGTGTTCGGCCTCTCGGTCGATGAAGTGGAGCAGTTGGTAGTGCGCCACGTGCAACTGCTCAAGGACAAGGTGGTGGCGCATCCGCAGACCGAATGGGTGCTGCAGTACTCCCCGGAGACCTTCTGCATGGCCGAGCTGGAGGTATCGCTGCGCATGTGCAACGCCGCCATTCGCACCTGGGATGCCGGCCCCGAGCGGCCCATCATCATCAACCTGCCGACCACGGTAGAGGTGGCGACGCCCAACGTGTTCGCTGACCAGATCGAATGGATGCACGAGCGCCTGGCGCGCCGTGAGCACGTGGTGCTCTCGGTTCATCCGCACAACGACCGCGGCACCGGCGTGGCCTGCGCCGAGCAGGCGTTGCTGGCCGGCGCCCAGCGGGTGGAAGGCTGCCTGTTCGGCAATGGCGAGCGCAGCGGCAACCTCGACCTGGTCACCCTGGCACTGAACCTCTACACCCAGGGCGTCGACCCGCACCTGGACTTCTCCGACATCGCCGGCGTGGCGCGGGTCGCCGAGACCTGCACCGGGCTGCCGATCCACCCGCGCCATCCCTATGTCGGCGACCTGGTGTTCACCGCCTTCTCCGGCTCGCACCAGGATGCCATCGCCAAGGGCTTCGCCGCACAGGACCCGAATGGCATCTGGGAAGTGCCTTACCTGCCGATCGACCCGAAGGACCTGGGGCGCACCTACGACAGCATCGTGCGGGTCAACAGCCAGTCGGGCAAAGGCGGCATCGCCTACCTGTTGCAGCGCGACCACGGCGTGTCGATGCCGCGGCGCATGCAGGTGGAGTTCAGCACCATCGTGCAGAAGATGGCCGACAGCAGCGAAACGGAATTGACCAGCGCCGAGCTCTGGGAGCTGTTCCAGTGCCACTACCTGGCACCCGCGCGCGCTGGTGGAGAGCTGGTCTATCTCGGCCATCAGCTGTTCGAGGCCCAGGCTGGCCAGGGCCTGAGGCTGGAGATCGAGCTGCCAGGCGGCCGCCGGCAGACGCTGCAGGGCATCGGTAACGGCCCTATCGACGCTGCCGTGGCGGCGCTCGGCCTGCCCATCCGGGTCGACAGCTACGAGGAACGCAGCCTGGGGGGCGGTGCCGCCGCCAATGCCCTGGCGCTGGTCGAGGTAGCCTGGCCGGGCGTGGCCGGTTCGCGCTTCGGTGCCGGCAGCCACGCCAATATCGTCGTTGCCTCGATCCAGGCGTTGCTGGTCGCGGTGTCCCGCTTCGACGACGGCCCGGCGCAGTTGGCGTGGAAACTGAGCCAGACTGCGCGTCAGCCCTGACGGGCGGCAGGGCGACCACCTGCGTAAGGTAGCTGCCGCGCTGCGATGCGAAGCGGCGAACTCCGGGATTCAGGTCGACGGGGATGACGAAGCAGACCGAGGGCTGACAGCGAGTCAGCCCTCGTTTCGCTCCAGCACGCCGGCAATCTGCAGGACCTGCTCGCGCAGCCAGATGCTGGCGGCATCCTCATGGTTGCGTGGGTGCCAATAGGCGTTGAGGGCCAGCGATGGCAGGTCGATCGGCGGCTCGAAGAGGTCCAGCGAGGTGGCGAACTGTCTCAGCAGGCGGCGTGGCAACGTGCACAGCAGATCGGTGCCCGCCACCAGCGCCGGCGCCATGGCGTAGCTCTGCGTCGACATCATCACCTGGCGGCTTCTGCCGCGTTCGGCCAGAACGCGGTCGACGATGCCGACGAAGGGGTCACCGGCCGAGGACACCAGCAAATGCGGTGCGCAGCAGAAATCCTCCAGTCCGAGTTCACGCGGCCCGCGTGGATGGCCTTTGCGCTGTGCAGTCACGAAGTGGTCGGTGAACAACCGGCGTCCCACCCAATCCCCGCTGGCCGATTCGCCAATGCCTATGAACAGGTCGACTTCACCTTGCTCCATCTGCCGGGGCAGCGTGTCGGGATCGGGCAGGGCGAAACGCAGGCGCGCCAGCGGCGCCTTTTCGCGCAGGCGGTTGAACAGGTCGGCGCCCACCATCAGGGCCGGATTTTCGTGCAAGGCCACCACGAAGGTGCGCTGGCTGGTGGCGGGATCGAACCCCACCGGCTCCAGCAGGGCGGACATGCCGTTGAGCACCTGCTGCAAGGTCGGGCGCAGCGCCAGCGCACGGGGTGTCGGCAGCACGCCGCGCCCGGTAGGCGCCGGGATGAAAAGCCGCTCGCCGAACACCCGGCGCAGGCGGGACAGCCGGGCAGACATCGCCGGCTGGCTGATGCCCAGGCGCGAGGCCGCATGCGTGATGTTCTGCTCGTCCAGCAAGGCATCCAGGGTCAGCAGCAGGTCCATGTCGATACCCGAAGGCAACTTCATACCGGCGATCTCATAGGGCTGCACGAAAAGTCTCCGGACAGGTTGGGCGAGGCAAACCCGCGGAGGATTGAACTGGGCCCGCGTCCGCGTTCGCAGGCTGTACGCCGCGCATCATTCGCTCAAGGCGCCCTGGCCGGCGGCGCCTTCCCGACCGGGCTGGCGATCCCGCCGGATCGTTACAACGCAGCCCCGGGCGCAGGTGCCTTTCATACAGCGCCTAGTGCGCCTCGCGGTCGGTATAGGTCACGGGAACCCAATCATAGCCTCCGCCGGCATTGCCCCGCAGATGGCCCATGCCGGGGTAGGGCAGGTGAGGCGCGGCTATCAGGGCCCGCTCCTTGGCGAAGGAGGCGAACTGCGCCTTGCGCACGGCGGCGGCCTTGGCCTGGTTCTGGTCGAAGGTGATCGTCACCCCGGGCAGGGGAAACTGCACCGCTGCCACATGGATGAGATCACCCACGAAGGTCAGGCTCTCGCCGGCACTGGTCAGCTTGTAGAAGGCCGAGCCCGGCGTATGCCCCGGATGGAGCGTGGCGGTGATGCCTGGCAGCACCTCCTCGCTTTGCGAGAACGTCCGCACCTTGCCGGCGTCCAGGTAGGGCTGCAGGGTCAGGCGGGCGACGTCGAAATACTTCTGTTCGTAGCCCGTTCGCTTCTGGTTGCTTTCATCGAAGAAGAAATCCAGGTCGGGTTTGCCGACATACACCGTGGCATTGGGAAACACGCGCTGCCCGTCCCTGACCAGCCCGCCCGAATGATCCGAATGGGCATGCGTGAGCAGCACCTCGGTGATGTCTTCAGGCTTGAGGCCCTGACTTGCCAGCCTCTCGGGCAGACGCCCGCCTTTGCCGGGGCCGAACAACTGCCCGGCGCCGGTATCGACCAGCACCTGGTGGCCCGGCAGGGTCACGAGAAAGCTGTTGATCGAGGTTTCCAGCGGGTTGCGCTGGAAGCTCTTCAGCAACAGCTTGTCGATGTCCTCGGGCGCTGCGCCCTTGAGCAAGGCATGCAGATCGATGGGGATGGTGCCATCGCTCAGCGCAGTCACCTCCACGTCGCCGACCCGCACCTTGTAGCCGCCTGCCTGCTGCTGCACGGTGTGCGCGGGCAGGGGATCGGGCTGGGCGTGTGCGAGAGGGAACTTTAACAGGAAGGCCGTGAATAGAACGGCAGCGAATGCTCTGTTCGGTTTGCTCATGGTGAGTCTCCTGAGTGTGAGGCATCAGCGTAGAGGCTCGCGTGGTATCCAACCAGGGAGCGGAAATCTATACGGGGTATCCATGAGATGGATGGCTGGATGCAGCGAGGCGCGTGGCTGCTGATGAAGCGTTCCTGGTACTGGAAGGGGTCTTGCGCATCGACCTGCCTGACGGCTGTGTCCATGTGAACCCGGGAGAACTCTATGTCGTGCCGCGCGGGCTCGAGCACAGGACAGTAGCGTGCGGTGAAGCGAAAGTGATGATGATCGAGCCGCGCGGTATCTTGAACACGGGCCATGAAGGTGGCGAACGGACTGCCTTGAACGATTTGTGGATCTGACCCGAATCTTTCCGAGTACGAGGCCGGCGGGCAGCCGGGGAGCCTGGAGACACGGTGGACGGATGAAGCGTCGTCCACCCTGCTTGCTCGGCCGATGGCAATACGAGCCGACGGGTAGCGACCGACCAGCCTGTCATCGCCGTGCTAACAGATAGCCGCGGCTGACCGGCGGAGGCGGCCGCCATGGGCGTAACCTGAGCAAGTCCGGCTAGGCGCGCCCGTTGCGGATCGGGAGATGCTGTCGCCGACCGCATAACCAGGAGCGTCCAGTGCCCGAAACTCCAACTGCCTACGGCAAACGCTTCGACGCCGTGCTCGCCTACATCGATGACCACCTGGAGGGTGACCTTTCGCTGAAGGCCTTGAGCGAGGTGGCGCATTTCTCGGCGTTTCACTTCCACCGGCAATTCACCGCCCATGTGGGCGTGCCGGTTGCACGCTATGTGCAGCTGATGCGTCTCCGGCGCGCGGCGCATCGGCTGGCGTCCGGCGCGGAATACTCGGTGCTGGACGCCTCGCTCGACGCCGCCTTCGACAGCCCCGAGGCATTCAGTCGGGCCTTTCGACGGGACTTCGGCATGGCGCCCAGTGCGTTCCGGCAGCAGCCGAACTGGCAGACCTGGCATGCGGTTTTCGCCATTCCCCATTTTTCCAGGAGCATTAGCATGCAGGTACGTATCGTTGATTTCGCCGAAGTCCGGGTCGCCGCGCTCGATCACTGCGGCCCTCCCGCACAGCTGGACCAGAGCGTGCGCCGATTCATCCAGTGGCGTAAGAGCAGCGGGCAGTCGCCGGTAGGCACCCAGCGCACCTTCGGCATTCCCTACGGCAACCCGGACACGACACCGGCGGAAGAATTCCGCTTCGCCCTCTGCGGCGAAATCGACGGGGCCGTGCTGCCGAACGATTACGGCGTCCGCGAGATGATCATTCCCGGCGGCCGTTGCGCGGTCGTTCGCCATATCGGCTCGCCCGATCACATCGGCGAGAGCATCTATCCGGTCTATCGCGACTGGCTGCCTGGCAGCAACGAAGAACTCCGCGATCACCCGCTGTTCTTCCACTACTTGAGCGTCTTCCCCGAGACACCGTTAGAGGCGTGCCAGACGGACATCTATGTCCCGCTGCAATAGCCTGGAGCGTTCATACTTTGCCGCCGGGCGTCCCACATCGGCTTTCCTGCTGCTTGCTCCAGCGTCTACCTTCGCCCGGCCACCGCTGCCGGCAGTTGCGTAGCACGGAACCGAAAGTGCTTTTCGCCGTCAGCTATCCAGGCAAGTCGCGAGCCTGGGAAACGAGGCGAATCACTGGAGAATATGCAGATGCCTGAATTCAAGACGCTGTTGTCGGTCCTTCTTAGCGTCTCGTTGATCGGTGCCACGCCTGCGCTGCTTGCCGATCCGGGTGGCGGTAAAGGCAATAAGCATGGCAAGGGAGCCCACAACGAGCAGGGCGCTGGAGGCGGTTGGCAAGGTAGCCCGGACATCGATTCAGGCGGGGTGCGCGTCATCCTCAATGACAATCGCGACTATTGGAGTCCAGGCGCCTCATTACCCCCGGGAATCCAGAAGAACCTTGCCCGCGGCAAACCTCTTCCTCCTGGAATCGCGAAGAAGCTGGATAGCCGCCTGCTCGGTCGTCTCCCGCACTACGAGGGGTATGAGTGGCAGCAGGTGGGCACGGATCTGCTTCTGGTGACCATCGCTACCGGTGTGATCTACGAAGTCCTGCGTGGCGTTCTGGATTAGCGGATGACGGCGAGCTACCGGGGCGAAGCCATCGTCCACTCGGTCCGCCTCCCAGACCTCACGAGGCCTTGCCGTCATCGCTGAGCCAGGCAGCCTGGAAAGTTCAGGCGTCCGGCTGGACAACGCCCTGCCTGCTCAAGTCGCGCGCTGGCAGACAGCCTCCAGATTCACGCCGTCAGGGCCCAATACATAGGCGGCGTAGTAATCGGCGTGGTAACGGGGCCGGAGCCCGGGCGCACCGTTGTCGCTGCCGCCAGCGGCCATGGCCGCCGCATGGAACGCGTCGACAGCCTCTCGACTGTCGGCGATCAGCGCGATGTGCGCTCCGGAGTTGGGGATGGAAGCCTCGTGCAGCCAGAGGAAGGGCTTGCCTGCAGAACCGAACCCCAGCCGCCGAGGCCTCGATTGAGGCGGATCGGCGTCGATGCTCATCATCAAGGTGATCCCCAGTGGCGCGAGCGCCTGCTTGTAGAAGCGGCGCGCCAGCAGAATGTCCGAAACACCCATGCCCAGATGATCGATTGCAGATCCAACGAATTGACTCATCAGGTTATTTCCTAAAAACGCCGATCATTCGGCAGGTTTGAATTCAGCCGCTACAGCGAGCGGGTCAGGGGGCGAACGTGGCCGTGTGAACGTCACTACGCATCCCTGGAGTTCAATGAGAACCGCGTGGGTGACGCCGTGTCTCTACACCCGATCAGCCAACCGGTAGCGGCCGCGGATCACTGAGTTCTTCCTTGAGGGTGCTGCCAGTTCTTGTAGACGAACTCCAGGCTGTACCCATCTGGGTCCTGAACATTCGCGGCGTAGTAGTTCGGGTCGTAGTGCAGGCGCGCGCCCGGCGGGCCCTTGTCGAACCCGCCATTGGCCAGTGCGGCCGCGTAGGCGCGTTCAACCTGGGCCTTGCTGCTCGCTACGAACCCGACATGCACCGAGCGACTATCGACCTCACCCGCGCGTAACCAGAAGAACATGCGCCCGTGGGCGCCGAAGCCCTTGAGGTCCGGATGCCCGGGCGGGCCATCCTTGCCGTCGTAGTCCAGGCGCGTGGCAATGCCCAGCGGCGCCAGGGCCGCTTCGTAGAAGCGGATAGAGCGCTCGATATCGCTCACGGACAGAAAAATGTGGTCCAGCATGGCGTGCCTCCCGCTCGTTCAGATGATGTAGCCGCCCGCGACCTCGAGGGTCTGGGCATTGATCCAGGCCCCGTCCTCGGACAGCAGCATGGCGATGACGCGGGCGACGTCGTCTGGCTCACCGACCCGGCCTAGCGCCGTTTGTGCCGCCAGCATCGCCTCGAACGCGTCATCGAGGCCGCCGCCCAATTCGGTTCGGATCGCCCCGGGAGATACCGCGTTGGCGCGGATACGCCGGTCGCCGAACTCCTTGGCCATGTAACGCGTCAGCACCTCCAATCCGCCCTTGAACGCGGCGTAAGGTGCCACTCCTGCCGTGGCGACACGGGTGGTTGCACTGGTCAGGTTGACGATGCCGGCGCCTTCTTCCAGGTGAGGCAGCAGGGTCTGCGTCAGGAAGAAAGGCCCCTTGAGATGAACGTCGAACAGGCCATCGAACTGCGCCTCGCTGACCGACTCCAGCGGGTTGAACAGGCCGTAACCAGCATTGTTCACCACGCCTGCGAGGGTGGTCGTATCCCAGGTTTGCCGCAGCGCAGCGAGAACGGCTGTACGGAATGCTTCGAAACTTCCGACATCCGCCACGTCGAGCTTGAGTGCAACGGCCTTGCCTCCCGCTTCTGTGATGCGTCGCACCACCTCATCCGCGGCATCCGGATGCTGGTTGTACGTCAGAATGACGCCCATTCCGCGCTGGGCGACCTGTTCCGCTGTACGGGCCCCGATCCCTCGACTGCCTCCGGTTATGACGATGACGCCCATGACGTGCTCCAGGTGATCGCATGAGCCTCCACATTACGAGGCCCCGTCATCGCGCCCGCAGCCGTTCCTGCTCGAAACCTGCCTGTTTCTGCTTTTTGCTTGCGCCGATCCCGCTGCTCCATTCAGCATGGCCGGCATGAACGATCAACTGAAAGAACTCCGCACCCTGGCTGCAATGGCCGAGAACCGCCGCACGGAAACGGGTATCCCGCGCGTCGCCATGGTCCAGGGCAAGGTTCCCGAGCATATGCTGGCGGCGGTCTATGACCCGATGATCAACCTGATCTTGCAGGGCAGCAAAACCATGAGCGTGGGTGATCGCACGCTGCGTTATGACCCGGCGACCTATTTCGTCATGTCCATCGAGCTACCCGCGGTGGGCACGGTGCACCCCGCGCCCTCGGGCGAACCCTACCTGGCCATCAGCCTGACGCTCGATCCCGCCGTGCTGGCCACACTCCTGGCGGACTTGCCCAAACCTGCCGACCGGCATGAAGGCGACCCGGGTTTCTCGGTAGCGGCCGTCACGCCCGAGCTGATGGATGCCTGGGTGCGCATGATGCGATTGATGGGCAACCCGGACGCCATCGCAGCCCTCGCGCCCGCTTACGAGCGCGAGATACTGTTTCGCGTCCTGCAAGGTCCCCATGGCTGGATGCTTCGGGAAATCGCCGCACCGGATACCGCCATGGCCCGCGTGAACACGGCCATCCAGTGGATTCGTCGGGATTTCGCCGAGCCGATCAGGGTAGAGCGCCTGGCCCAGAGAGCGGCAATGAGCGTTTCGGCCTTTCACCGGCACTTCAAGGCGGTGACCACCTTGAGTCCCTTGCAGTATCAAAAGCGCGTGCGCTTGCTCCAGGCACGCATGCTGATGGTCGCCAGCGGCAGGAACGTCACCCAGGCCGCCTTCGAGGTGGGCTACGAAAGCCCAACGCAATTCAGCCGGGACTACGTGAAGGTGTTCGGCCTCCCGCCTGCCAGGGATGCAGGAAGAATTCTCGGCGAAACCCGCGCACCCAGAAAGCCGATTCCCCTCCAGGGTTAGCTGACCCTGGACGGGCAGCCCGCCTGGGCATTCCCGCTATTCGGTCCATGCGTCGGTTCGATCAGCCCGCCGTTGAAATCAATCTCTCGGCCTGGCAGCAAACCATTCGATCAGGGCGTGAACCGCGGGCAGGGCAGGTTGGCGAGCCCAGATCCTGGCTGGCGTTCTCGGACAAGCGGCTGAGCAGGCACTGGGCGGCCGTGGGAGAACTTGCTTTCGTAGGGTGGACGACGCCTTGTGTGTCTACCGGCTTTCACATTACTTGTTCATTGAGTACCGCTGAGGTCGTTCTTTTGTTCGCGAGCTGGTGAGATGGCGAGATGGGGGCGCGTTTTCCAAACTATTTGCTAAAAATCATGGTCCGTCTTACAGCGTTAGGTGTTTTCCAAACACCTCGTCCCGGTGATATTTGAGAAACACACGTTGCTCCGAGTTGAACTCCCCCACGTTTGCAGAGACATTCAGGCTCCAGGAATTTAGTACGGGTATAGCCGCATCTATGACCAGCAGCGTGCCGTTATCTTTGAAGGTGATCCACCCGCGGTCGAACAATTTGTCTACATGCGGCGCGAGCATCAAGCCATTATTACCGTCCAGCCTCTCGCCGTCTTCCGAGTCCTTCCATGGCTTGATATGGCTGGCAATCAGAAAGCGAGCGTCACTTACACCTGTAAGTCGGCACATGGTTTCGATTGCTAGCACTTTGGCTCGAAACGTTCCTTGCCCCACCCGCGCTTGAATCAATTGCTCTTTTCTAGTAGTCGGCTGGTCCGAGGCCTCGATATCACGCTGTACTTGGTCGGCCTCTATTGATTCCAATACTTCGAAAGCGTCCTGCCCCGAAGCTAGATTAATCAAAGTAATAATCCGTTCCGCTGTTTCCTTAGGTAGCAGGCGCATTGCCTGCCGTGGTACGTGGATACGAGCTTTCGTGTAGTGGACTGCATACTGCAACTCATTAATTGTAGATAGCCAGCGCACGGAACGAATGTGTTTATGAGTCCAAGCTGGTGCTGGAAATGGATCATTCCTCAATTCATAAGTGCTACGGCAGCCTGCTACGCCTACCCCAACGAAGCCTCTTCCATTTGCGTAGGCCAGCAGAACATCACCCTCTTCAAGTTTGTTTCTTAGGTACCGCTCGCCTAAATCGCCTGCGATTCCCTTATAGCCAAGAGTGATCATGCCCTTGTCTCGGCAGATGTGCCACCATGCCTGTTCGCCCGGGCCGCCGATATTGAAGAAGTAATAGTTCAATGAAAGTACCTAAAATTAAAATGGGAGCGGTCTCTATTGCTTAGTCGCGATTAGTTATTCCGAACGGGATATGTACTGATGGGACAACGGTACTTGCTGATTTGAGATGACTAGGCTGGTCGTCAAAGAAAATATGCGGCTTGAGGACTCCTAATATCCGTCCTTTGTCAATGCCCCCTAGAAAGAAGGCGTCATTCGCCATTACTCCCCAGCTTTTCAGTGTGTTTAATGCCCGTTCGTGTGATGGTGCATTTCGGGCGGTGACGATAGAAACTCGAATGCGGTTTTCATATTCTGAATTTAGTATTTTATGGCTCTCTTCAATTGACTGAATCTTTGCCATGCGAACCAAGAACTCTTTTAGTGGCCCTGGGTTATGTGGCTGCATTACATTTTTTAATTCGTGCGCATGGAATTCGCTTAATCCAGACGCTTGCATGACTGATTCAGACTCATCGCTGGCTAAAACTCCATCGAAGTCAAATGCGATTCTTAATGCCTTGTCACTTTCGTCATCGTCAAATTTTGACTTAAGAACTTGTCCGGCAGGATGTCCGGCTTTTATTGCGCCGTCAACATCGGACTTATTTCCCGATAAAAATAAGGAAATATTTAAGGCTGGGATGTACTCGTAGGGGGATTTCCCTTGCATAAAGATTGCGCGAGTCATTCCAAGCTCATAGTGTTCAATGGTCTTCATTACCCGAAGTCCCGTGTCAGGATCGTTTCTGGAGAGCAGAACTACCTCGACAATAGGATCTTGAGGACTGGCGCTTAAATCATTCAGTGAAAGAAGGCGCTTGATAAAAGGGTATGCAATTCCTTTGGGAAGTGGATTGTTCAGGTTTTTTTCTTGAAACTTACGATATTCTTCTTCGCCTTGGCTCCTGAATACCGCATCGGAGTCATTTAGGTCGAATACCGCACTTGATGCCACACCAATGACTAATCGATCGTCTAGTTCGTACGGCATCTAGTCCTCGCTATCTAAATTTTTGTGATTCGTGGTGTTCATGTGTGGGCTTAAGAGTTTTAACCTGAAGGCTCTAGCCGCTTACTTGCAGCTAGGTAGCCTGGATAAAATCAGGCTTCAGTATCTGAATTCGTAGGGTGGGCAACGCTCTACTTGTCTGCCGGCTTTTTCGGATATATCCATAAGCGTTCAACACCCGATTAACTCCACGCCCATCGGTGGAAAACGCTCCGCGATTTCCACCCTA
The DNA here is from genome assembly GCF_002438225.1 of Pseudomonas sp. UBA6310. Lineage (NCBI taxonomy): Bacteria > Pseudomonadati > Pseudomonadota > Gammaproteobacteria > Pseudomonadales > Pseudomonadaceae > Pseudomonas > Pseudomonas sp. UBA6310. The sequence continues at coordinate 63,048 of NZ_DJTK01000051.1, forward strand.
CGTTGAGGCGCTTCAAACCGATATAACGCCTCTACATCCCGGCCACTTCGTACATCCCCAGAATTCATTTCCCGTATTCGGGCCTTTCTTCGCCGTGCGCTTGATCATCGCGGACTGGCATACCGGGCATTTTGGCGCGGAGGGCGGAACTGTCGGTGCGGTTGCGCTGGCAATGGGTGGCTCGACCGGTGTGCTGGGACGGTGGCCGTCCAGGGTGATCCAGCGGTCGAGTTCTTTGCCTTCCACCAAGCGGATATTGCGGCCTTGTGCGAAGGACTTGGCTTCAGCGGTGAAGGTGCCGGCGCAGACGACGAAGCCGCCGACCGCGCCTTCGGCGACTATTGCGCCGAGGAATTCCCGGATGACCGGGACGCCGACCTTGAGCGCGCGCCATTGCTTGCACTGCACCAGATACTTCTCGCCGTCCTTGCGCAGCACTAGGTCGACGCCGCCGTCCGGGCCGTTGCCGCCGGTTTCGCTGACACTGTAGCCCTGGTTACGGAAGTTCTCGCCGACCAGTGCTTCGAATTCCCGCCAGGAAATGTTCTGCAGCGTGCGACCGCTGCGAGTGGCCTGCGCAACGTCACGGTGCAGGCGTTTACGCTTGCTGCGACCGATGATTGAAACCGATGCGCCGATCACGCAGGCGGCGGGAATCAGGTATTGGAGAAAGGTCGCGATACCGCGAAAGGCCGAGCCGGTGAGGGCTTCGGAGAAATGCTTGGGGTCTGTCAGTACGGGCAGGGCGCTGGTGGCGTAGCCGTGCAGGGCGTACCAGGCGATCGGCGCGAGTAGCAGGCTCAGCCACCAGGGCAGGCGGCTAGTGATGAAGATGAGGTCTTCGACAGCATTGGTCTTGCGGCGAGCCATCCTTGTCTCCTTGTTCCCGGCGCCACGCTCGTTGGCGCCATCGTCTTACTTCCATTCTGCTGAGCCGGACGTGCGCCAAAGATTGCGCATCGCAAGCAACTTGGAAGGTATCCATGAGAAGTGCATCACGCAAGGGAAAGCCGGGCTCCGGGCAACCCTCTTCCTAAACCCCTTTCCCAACCCCCCCTTTCCTTGTCCTACCCCCACCCCCCGCGCTAGAGTGCGCCGGTCACGGTCAATCCCGTGGCCTGGGTGTGGTAACCCGGAAATACACGAAGGCGCGGTAGCGCTATAGCCGAGAGCAGGCGCTTTTTTTATGCCTGTTGTTTTCTCGTGCATTTATGGCGGGCCGTGTGAGGCGGGCTTCGGCTCGGCCGGCATTCCTTCGTGAGCCGGTTTACCACCCTTGCACGGTCCGCCTCCATCCGTGTGGTAACGGTTGGAACGCGGCTCCTTAAATCACGAAGGAGCATAAGGAAAATGCGCTATCCCCCTTTTACGCACGGGCACCTCCCTGCTGTTTGCGTCGTATCGATCACCTTCGTTCTGGAGGTGTGTCGTGGCTGAGTCGAACCACATTGCCTTCCCTTCACTGCAAGCGTCTGCCGCGGGCGCGCGTGAAAAGAACTATCCCTACCGGATCGAGGCCGAGTTGCAGTTGGCGTTGCTGCTGCGCCAGTTCGGCTCCGCCGAGCCGGAAAACGATCAGATGATGTACCTGGACGCCAGGGAGATCCGGCAGGTACGGGCGCGCATTCGTGAGTTGGCGGCGCTGCTGGTCAATGTCATCGAACAGGCCAGGGAGGGCGGCTGATGAGTCGCCGTGGCGTGTGCCGGCTGGCCGCCCACGACGAGCATCCCGGCGTCGAAATCAACCTCCCGGCCAGGCAGCAAGCCGCCTTCGATCTGGGCGCGAACTGCGCGCAGGCCTGGTTGGCGAGCCCCAATCCTGGCTGGTTGTGGGCCGGGATGCTGGCCGAGCGTGACCTGCTGAGGAGCGAGGCGGCGCGCCGGGCGTTCGATATCGGCTTTCTCAGCCGCTTGCACCAGCGATTGCGCTCGCCGGGCGACGGTGGCCTGCCGTCGGGCTAGCAGGGCGGCCGCGTGGATCGGCCCTCTATCTGCGTTCGTCGGTATCGCCGCGTGTTTCGTCCGGCCCCTGGATGTGCGCGGCGAAGCCGGTCCGCTGCGGTGCGATCTCCGGGCGCAGGGTCAGCGCGGGAATCTCGTAGGCGCCGCCATTCTGCTGGCGGAAGGCGATGGGCGCGGTATTGAACAGCGTGTCCAGGCGCTCGCCGAGTTGCTCGCACAGCGCGGCGTAGCGGGCCGCGTCGGTGCGACCGGTGCGGTAGGCGACGAAGGGCGGCAGCACGTCGAAGCCGGGGTAGTAGAGGATGCCGTGCTGGATCGGGAACAGCAGGTCGTCGATCGGCCCGTTGATACCGCGAGGGCCGTAGTGGCTGTCCCAGCCGCCGGTGGTCACCACCAGCATCGCGCGCTTGCCGGCCAGCGTGCCTTCGCCGTAGCGCTCGCCCCAGCGGGCGTCGGAATGCTCGCCCACGCCATAGGCGAAGCCGCAGGCGTACACGCGGTCCACCCAACCCTTGAGGATCGCCGGCAGGCTGAACCACCACAGCGGAAACTGCAGGATCACCGCGTCGGCCCAGAGCAGCTTGGCCTGTTCGGCGGCGATGTCCGGGCTTTGCAGGCCGTTGTCGAAGGCGTGTTTCGAGTCCGCGGAGGGGTCGAAGCGTTCCGCACCTCGCGGCGCCAGGCTGTCGTCCACATCCAGCACGGGTTTCCAGCGCATGGCGTAGAGGTCGGAGACCTGCACGTGGTGCCCGGCGGCTTCGAGATGGCGGACGGCGAAGTCCTTCAGCGAGCCGTTGAGGGATTGGGGTTCGGGGTGCGCGTATACCAGAAGGATATTCATCGAAAAGCTCCACTGTCGGATGCGCGCAGGATGATCGTGCGTCCGGTATTGTGGAAATGAATATCCGAAATCCCTGGTATAGCCGTGAACAATCTCAGAAAGCTCGATCTGAATCTGCTGCTCACGCTTGACGTGTTGCTCACCGAGCACAACGTCACCCGTGCGGCGGAGCGGCTCAACCTCGCGCAGCCTTCGGTCAGCGTGCATCTGGCCAAGTTGCGCGAGTTCTTCGGCGACCCGTTGCTGATGCCGGGCCCGCGCGGCATGCGCCCCACGGCGAAGGCCGACGAGCTGCGCGAGCCGCTGCGCCAGGCGCTCGAAGCGCTGGGCCGCGCGGTGGCACCCTCGGCGCCGTTCGATCCGCTGACCGCGCAGCAGACCTGGCGCCTTGCAGCGACCGACTACGGCGAGACCACGCTGGTCCTGCCGGCGCTGGCGGGGTTCGCCGCGCAGGCGCCGGAGTCGCGCCTGGCGGTGGTGGAGCTGGTGCCGCCGCGCATCGCCAAGCAGCTGGAGCAGGGGCTCGTCGACCTGGCGTTCCACACCCTGGAGGGGGCGCCGCCCGGATTGCACGGGCGCACGGTGTTCGCCGAGCGCTACGTGCTGGCGGGGCGCGCCGGGCATCCGGCGTTGCAGACGGCGCCGTCGCTGGAGCGCTTCTGCCAGCTCGATCAGGTGATCGTCTCCCCGGACGGCGGCGGCTTTCGTGGCGTCACCGACGAGGCGCTGGCCGCGGTCGGGCTGTCACGCCGGGTGGCGCTGTCCGTCCCGCATTTCCTCTTCGTGATCGCGGCGCTGAGCGGCACCGATCTGGTAGCGATGCTGCCGTGGCGCCTGGTGCGGGGTAATCCCGCGTTGCGCGTGGTCGAGGCGCCGGTGGCGGTGCCGGGTTACGAGATGACCATGCTCTGGCACGAGCGCTCGCACCGCGACCCGGCGCACCGCTGGCTGCGCGAACACATCGTGGGGAGCATCGAGGCGGACGCCGCCGTGTAGGTAAACCGCTGCCTCAGCGGCCGGGCGGTTCGTCCGTCGGGCAGGCATCCCGGCAGCGCCGGCTGGCGTCGGGATTCGGCAACCAGGCCAGGTGCGGGCGGGCGCGGGCGAACAGCCGGTAGCCCGCCAGGAACAGCGGCCGCAGCGGCTTCCAGGCCAGCGGCGCGACCCAGCGGCCAACGCCCGCCGCGCGCCAGCTCCAGAGCGTGGCGTCGATACCCGTGAGCCATTCGCCGCTGGCGCTGCGCGCATGCAGGCACTCGCTCAGTTGCTGGAGGCTGCGCCCGCTGGCCTCGGCATCGAAGTCCGGCGCGCTGATGTCGCGCATGACCAGCCGTTCGGGGCGGGCATGGCGGGCCAGCCAGCGCACCTCGCGGGCGCACAGCGGGCAGGCTAGGTCGACGTACAGCGTCAGCGGAAACTCCGGGGTCTTCATCGGCTCTCCAGGTGTGCGCCGTGGATCATGGGCGGTAGACCACGGAGCTGCGGCGGACGTCGCGACCGTACGGCAGGTCGCGAGCGGCCGGGCGACCTACACGGCCAGCAGCTCGCGCACCCGGGCGCTGAGCGCGTCGATGGCGAAGGGTTTGGTCAGCACCTGCATCCGCGGGCCGAGCTGGGTGTTGCCGACCGCGGCGTTTTCCGCATAGCCGGTGATGAACAGCGTCTTCAGGTCGGGGCGGGTTTCGCGTCCCGCGTCCGCCATCTGCCGGCCGTTCATGCCGCCGGGCAGGCCGACATCGGTGATCAGCAGGTCGATGTGCACATCCGACTGCAACACCTTGAGCCCGGAAAGGCTGTCCGCCGCCTCGATCAGGGTGTAGCCGAGATCGCCCAGCACTTCGGTCAGCAGCAGGCGCACCGTCGGCTCGTCGTCGACGATCAGGATCGTCTCACCGGCGTCGGCGAACTCCGCCGGCAGCGCGCCGGTGTCGTCCTCGTCCTCCCCCGCATCGCCGTGGAAGCGCGGCAGGTAGAGGGAGATAGTGGTGCCCTGGCCCACTTCGGAATGCAGGCGCACCTGGCCACCGGACTGCTTGGCGAAGCCGTAGATCATCGACAGGCCGAGCCCGGTGCCCTGGCCGATGGGCTTGGTGGTGAAGAAGGGGTCGAAGGCCTTGGCCATGACATCCGCCGTCATCCCGGTGCCGTTGTCGGTGACGCACAGCGCCAGGTACTGGCCGCCGGGCATGTCCAGCGCGCCCGCGGACTCGTGATCCAGCCAGCGGTTGGCCGTCTCGATGACGATGCGGCCACCGCCGGGCATGGCATCGCGGGCGTTGAGGCACAGGTTCAGCAGGGCGTTTTCCAGCTGGCTGGCATCCACCAGCGTCGGCCAGAGGTCCGGCGTGGCCAGCGTATCGACCACGATGCCGGGGCCGACCGTGCGCTGGATCAGCTCGGTCATGCCCTGTATCAGGCCGTTCACGTCGGTCGGCCGCGGGTCTAGGGTCTGGCGCCGGGAGAAGGCCAGCAACCGATGCGTCAGGGCAGCGGCACGCTTGGCCGCACCCTGGGCGGTGACGATGTACTTGTCGAGGTCGTTCCAGCGACCCTGGGCGATCCGCGCGCTCATCAGGTCGAGGGCGCCGGAAATGCCCGCCAGCAGGTTGTTGAAGTCGTGGGCGAGGCCGCCGGTCAGCTGGCCGACCGCTTCCATCTTCTGCGACTGGCGGAGCTTTTCCTCGGCCTGCATCAGCTCGGTGGTGCGTTCGGACACGCGCTGCTCGAGGGTGTCGTTGAGCGCGCGCAACGCGGCGTTGGCGCGGTCGCGCTCGGCCTCGACGGAGCGCCGTTCCTCCATATCGATGAGCACCCCGGGGAAGCGCCGCGGGGTGCCGTCCTCGGCGAGGTCGACGCGGCCGTTGGCCTCGATCCAGTAGTACCGGCCGTCCGCGCGTCGCACCCGGTACTGATGCGCGTAGGCGCCGCCGCGGGCGATGGCCTTGTCGATCGCGGCGATCAGGCCGTTGCGGTCCTCGGGGTGCACGGTGGCGATCACCTGTTCGAGGCTAAGGCCTTCGCGACCGAGAGCCGGGTCTATGCCGAAGGAGTGGGCGAAGGCTTCGTCGACGTTGAAACAGTCGGTGGGCAGGTCCCAGTTCCAGGTGCCGATGATGGCGCCGGCGGCGAGGGCGAGCTGCACGCGCTCGACGTTCTGCCGCGCGACGGCTTCGCTGGTGCGCAGGCGGTCTTCGGCGGCGTGGCGGGCGGTGACGTCGCTGAAGAGGATCGCGATCTGCCGGTCGGCGGGGTCGCCCACGCGAACCGCGCGCACGTCGAACCAGCGCTCGAAGGCCCTCGCGTAGCTCTCGAAGGACGCCGGCTCGCCGGTCTTCGCGACGCGCCCGTAGGTCTCGAACCAGAAGCGCTCCAGGTCGGGGGCGAATTCGGTGACCCATTTGCCGCGCAGGTTCACGCCGGCCTGGCGCTCGAAGGCCGGGTTGGCCTCGACGAAGCGGTAATCCACCGGTTGGTCGTCGACATCGAACTTGACCTGGACGATGGCGAACGCCGACTCGATGGTTTCCAGGATCGTCCGGAAGCGCTCCTCGCTCTCCCGCAACGCCGCCTCGGCGGTGCGCAGGCGGGTCAGGTCGAGCATCGCGCCGATCATGCGCACGGCCTGGCCTTCGTCGTTGCGGATCACATGGCCACGGTCGAGGATCTCGGCATAGCTGCCGTCGTGGCGGCGGAAACGGTATTCGGCGCTCCAGCTCGTCGTGTCGCCTTCGATCACGGCGTGGATCGAGTCGTCGATGCGTGCGCGGTCGTCGGGGTGGATCTGCGCGATCCACCAGTCGCCGGTCATGTCCTGCGGCGCCAGGCGGTGGCCGTAGGCGTCCTCCAGCGCATCGTTCCAGAGCACGTGGTTGGCGATCAGGTCCCAGTCCCAGATCGCATCGTTGGTGGCCTTGGCCACCAGGCGATAGCGCTCCTGGGTTTCCTCCATGGCACGCCCGGCCAGGTGCTCGGGGGTGCGGTCGCGGAGATCTTGACGTAGCCCAGATGCGTGTCGTCGTCATCGTAGAGCGGCATCATCTCGCCGGACGCCCAGAAGCGCTGGCCGTCCTTGCGCAGGTGCCAGCGTTCTTCCGGCGCGCGCTGCATCTCGGGGTCGATCCGGCCGCCAGCCCGCTCGGTGGGGAAGAAGAACCGCGTGGCGTCCTGGCCGCGCATTTCCTCGGCGGTCCAGCCCAGCAGGTGCGTGGCGCCCGGATTCCAGTCAGTAATCACGCCGTTCGGGTCGGCAACGATCATCGCGAAGTCGATGGAGTTTTCGAAGAGGACGCGCTGGCGAGCCCTGCTGCCGCCGAGCCCCAGGTGGCTGGCTTCTGCCGGGGTATCGTCGTGCGAGGCTTCCGGGTCCGCCGCGGCGACGGTGGTCGGCCGATGGCCGTCGGCCTGCGCCTTTTCCAGCGCCGCGCGCAGGCGCAGGACTTCGGCTTCGAGCGCTTCGCGGCTCAGGTCTTTCAGGATGTTCCCACTCACGCAACGTCACTCATTCTGGCGGGCTTGTATCCGCGACCTGTTATGGCGGCAATCAGACCAGAAACCCCTGGGCTTTGCACCCGCCGATAACCGGTCTTTTCGGGACGCCGCGGCGGCGTTGCGCGAGCTAGGCGAGGCTAGTCCTCGAAGCGACCGCTGCCTTCGCGATCCCTCGGGTAATGCCGCGCGAGCGGGAAGGGCGGCAGCCAGGACTCGCGGCGGACGACCCAGCTCTCATAGGTGGGCGTGAACTGGTCGGTGGCATCCAGGGAGCCGACGTTCACCTCGATTTCATCGGCGCTGCGCGAGAACACCGACGAGCCGCAGCGCGGGCAGAAGACCCGGCCCTGGTAGTCCCGCGTCTCGCCCTCGACGGTCACCGCCGTCTCGGGAAAGATCGCCGACACGTGGAAGAGCGCGCCGTGGTACTTGCGGCAGTCCAGGCAATGGCAAAGGCCGACGCGATAGGGGCGCCCCGACGCCACGAGTCTGACGTTGCCGCACAGGCAACCTCCGGTGAATCGATCCATGCTGCGTGTCCTCTCGCTGTGAAGGTTTGAGAGTGGCCGATCGGCCCGTCGGCCTGGATAGGCTGGCGGGCGTCTCGGCGGATAGTCGGTATGCCATATCGACCACGCGGGCAGCCGTTTGCGCGCCCGACGCTCCCATTCCCCACGAAAAGGGCTTCACCTGCGAAGGCGCAGCAGGTTACCTCACTGGAATTCCCACCTCACGCCGACCCAGGCGGTGCGCGGCGCGCCGGGGGCGACGAAGGTTTCGCCGACGCTGGCGCTGCGCCGGCCGTTGACCGCGCCGCTGCCCGACTGGCCGTCGGTGCGCAGGGTGCCGCCCGCGTCGAAGGGGTTGGCGCCGAGCATGCCGGCAGTAGCGTATTCGCGGTCGAAGAGGTTGTTGACGCGGGCGAACAGCAGCCACTGCGGATCGATCCGGTAGTCGGTGGAGAGGTTGAACAGCGTGTAGCCGCCGATCTTGCCGCCGCCCTGGTAGAGGCCACCGCGCTGGTGGTCGTTGTTCTCGTTGCCGCGCACGTAGCTGCCGGAGAGGGCAATGGCATCGCCGCCGACGTTCAGGCGTTCGCTGAGCGCGTAGCGGGCCGACAGCTTGAAGAGGTGCCGGGGGATCAGCGGAATGCGGTCGCCGGGCTTCACGCTGAGGGTGCCGTCGTCGGCGCTGCTGTTGGCTTCGCCGAGGAAGGTCTCGCTGGAGCGGTAGGTGGCGTCGAGGAAGCTGTAGTTGGCGCCCAGCGTCCAGTCGCCCCAGGCGCCGGCGAAGCCGGTCTCGATGCCGCGACGGCGGGTCTTGCCGAAATTGTCGAAGTAGCCGCTGCCGCTGGTGCTGGAGGAGACGAACATGATGTCGTCGACATTGATCGAGCTGAACACCCCGGCGTTCCACTGCATGTGTTCGCCCAGCGTGCCGCGCAGCCCGGCCTCCCAGGTCTTGGTCACCACCTGCTCCAGCGGCGGGTCGCCGGCCATCGAGTTGGGCAGGCGGCAGGGCGCTTCCGGGTTGGCGCAGCCGAGCTCGATGGTGGTCGGCGCGCGGCTGCCTTCGCTGTAGCCGAGGTAGCCGGTCACGCGCGGGGTGAAGGCGTAGGTCAGGCCGATGGCGGGATTGAGGCGGCTGAAACGGTGGGTGCCGCTGAGCGAGGCGTTCTCGTCGATCTCGTCGCCCAGCGCGTCGCCGTCCAGTTCGTAGTGGGTCTGGCGGTCGTGGTTGCGCACCGAGACACGGTTGTAGCGCGCCGAGGCGGTCAGGTTCAGCCCCTCGGTCAGGGTCAGGGTATCGCTGCCGTAGAGGCTCCAGGTGCGGGTGTTGCCGGCGAGGTCGACGCTGCGGTCGTCGAGGTCGCCGTCGAGGTTGAAGGCGTTGCCGGGCTCGGCATACACGCCGCTGCCGAGGATGCCGCGGTCGGCGGTGAGCGCGCCGAACTCGGCGGACTGCCGGAAGCGCACCTGGCTGTAGTCGAAGCCGCCGCCCACGGCGAAGGTGTTGGCCCGGTCGAACAGACGGTTGCGGAACGATGCCTGGGCGAACAGCCCGGCATTGCTTTGCCGGGTGTCGGTGCGGTTGATCACGCCGGTGCATTTCTCGCCGGGTTCGCCGCCCGGCTCCAGTTCCGCGAGGCAGGCGGCGAGGTTGGCGGCGGTGGTGTAGGCGCCGGGCGTCAGCAGGATGTTCTGGCCGGCTTCGCCGACGCCTTCGGGCAGCGCTTCGTCGTTGATGTCGCCGTTGAAGGTATCGGTGCGGATGTGTCGGTAGTAGGCGTTGCCCGACAGGCTCAGGTCGTCGCTTACGTCGTGGCTCCACTGCAGGTTGAGGAAGCTGGCGGTGTTCTGCGTGTTGTCCGGGTGGGTGTAGACGCTGTCGTAGTCGCGGCTCAGGAAGCTCCTGGGGACCATGCCGTTACCGTTGAGGTCGGTGTCGGCGAAGCTGTAGGTCAGCTTCAGGTCGGTGGTTTCGCCCTGCCAGCCGAGCTTGCCGAACAGGTTCTGCGCATCCGAGGCGGAGTGGTCGCGCCAGCCGTCCTCCTCGAACCAGGTGCCGGCGACGAACCAGTCCCAGGCGCCCTGGCTGCCGCCGTATTCCCCTTCACCGATCCGCCGCCCGTATGAGCCGAGCGTGGCCTGCAGGGCGCCGCCGGGATAGGCGCGGCCGTCCTTGGTCTGCACCGCGAGCGCGCCGCCCAGGGTGTTCAGGCCGAACAGCGGGTTGCTGCCGGGCATCAGTTGCGCGCTGGCGATGGCGTTCTCGGGGATCAGGTCCCAGCTGACCACGTCGCCGAACGGCTGGTTCATGCGCACCCCGTCGAGGTACAGCGACAGGCCCTGCGGCGTGCCGAGCAGCGGCGAGGCGGTGAAGCCGCGGTAATTGATGTCCGGCTGCAGCGGGTTGTTCTGGATCTCGTTGAGGTAGACGCCGGCGACCTGCCGGTCGAGGAAGTCGGCCAGCCCCAGCGACTGGCTGCGGGCGAGGTCCTCGGCATCGAATGTCTGCAGCGGCGCGGCGACGCTGTCCGACGGCGTGCCGAAGGACGGCAAGGGCAGGGTGCCGATCACCTCCATGGGTTCGAGGGCGAGGGGCGCGGGAGCGTCCGCGGCCATGGCGAGCGGCAGCACGCAGGCGTTGCCCATGACCAGGGCGAGGGTGATCGAGGTGCGCATGGCGGCTCCGGTGTTTTTATAGGAATGGCGGATGCGTGCCATTAGAGCGGGGGCAGGCTCGGGAAAAAATCCTCCGTTGGGTCCGGGGCGGCTGTACCTAGGTACTGGTGGCGATCGACAGCCGTGCCCGGCGGGGCCGGCATGGCGCGGGGGTGTACCATGCGCGTTCCGCACGTTCCGAGTGAGCATCGATGAGTTGTACCGACCGCAAGATCGACCAGCTGCGTCAGCGCATTCCGCGTTTCGACTGCGTGCCCGGTTGTCACGATTGCTGCGGGCCGGTCACTGCGTCGTCCGAGGAAATGGCGCGCCTGCCGGTGCGCAGCGACGCCGACCACGATGCCGCGCTGGCCGAGTTCAACTGCGTGCACCTCGGCCCGCAGGGCTGCCAGGTGTACGACCAGCGCCCGCTGATCTGTCGCCTGTTCGGCACCACCGCGAGCCTGCCGTGCCCGCGCGGGCGTGGCCCGGAAACCCCCACCGAGGCGCACGTCGAGCGCCAGGTGCACCGGCTGATCGCGACCACCCGGCAGGTGCTGGTCTAGCCGCCTCCGCGCGGGCTAGAAACGCGCCGCCAGTTGCGTCAGCGCGTGCAGCACCAGGCCCACCAGTCCGCCCACCAGGGTGCCGTTGATGCGGATGAACTGCAGGTCCTTGCCCACGCTCTGTTCCATCTGCGCCACCAGTTCGCGGCTTTCCCACTGCTCCACGCGGTCGGCGATGTAGTCGCCGATCTGCCGGCGGTAGCGCTCCAGCAGCTCCGGCGCGGCGGCCATGGCCTGCTGGTTGATCCACGCGCGCATGGCCGCGTCGGCGGCCAGCGATTCGCCGAGGCCCTGGGTCAGGCGGACGATGCGCCGGCCGATGCGCGAGTCGTCGCTGTCCAGGTCGTCCTGCAGCCACTGCACCAGCGCCTGCCAGAGCTGCTGCAGGTAGGCGGTGGTGGCCGGGTGTTCGAGCAGCTGGGCGAGGAGGCGCTCGACCTCCAGGCGATAGTGCGGGTCGTGCTTGAGGCGCTCGACATACAGCGCGACGTGTTCGTCGAAGCGTTTGCGCAGCAGGTGCTGCGGGTCGTTGGCGACCTCGGCGATCAGCGAGGAGATGCCATCCACCAGCTTGTTCGCCGACCAGTTGCCGACGCTCTTGCCGAGCCCCAGGTAGCGCAGCGTGCGCACTTCCGAGGTGATGGTGCGGGCGATCAGCGCGCGGGTGTCGTCGTCGCGCAGCAGCCCGTGCAGGCGGACCAAGCCCTCGTCGAGCACGGCCTGGTGGCGACCCTGGGCGGTGAGCAGCTCGAGCAGCCTGCCGCACGCAGGCGCGAGGTCGACGGCGCGCAGGCGGTCGACCAGCTTGCGCTGGACGAAGTCGCGTACCGGTTCGTCGCGCAGCGCGGTGACGCCGAAGCGCGCCACGCCGATCAACTGGCGACCGACCATCCCGGCGTTGTCCGGATGGCGCAGCCAGTCGGCGAGAAGGCCGCCGAGGTCGAGTTGTTGCAGCTTGGCCAGCACCATCGGGGTGGCGAGGAAGTGCGTGGTGATGAAGTCCGACAGCTTGCGGCCGATGCGCGCCTTGCTGCGCGGGATGATCGCGGTGTGCGGAATCGGCAGCCCGAGCGGGCGGCGGAACAGCGCGGTGACCGCGAACCAGTCGGCGATGGCACCGACCATCGCCGCCTCCGCGAAGGAGGCCAGATAGCCCCAGGCCGGGTGTCGCGCCTGCATCGCGGTGGCCAGCGCATAGAGCGCGGCGGCGAGCAGCAGGAGAAGCCCGGCCAGCAGCTTCATGCGGGCGACCGGGGATTGCCAGGTGTGCAGCAGACGGCTCATGGATGTCCTCGCTCGAAGGAGGGTTGGGGAGAGGGGAGGGCCGACCGTTTCGCGGTGTTTCCGGCCCTCTCCCCCAGTCCCTCTCCCATCAATGGGAGAGGGGAGCCAGTGCGGGCGACCGTGTGAACCGCATTATGGTGGTCGGCAGCTTGCCTGATAAAAGAGTGCCGCGACCTGCCCGGCGTTCGCCGGGCGGTGCGTGCAGGGTAATTTCCTTCAATACCCCGCAGGAGGCGATCCCTAGCCTGCAGCACTGGTTCCCTGCTGCAGAGATCGCGATGACTCCCTACCTGTCCATGGCCGCCTTCGCGCTGGCCTCTTCCATCACCCCCGGCCCGGTCAATCTGGTGGCCCTGAACTGCGGCGCCCGGTACGGTTTCGCCGCCAGCCTGCGACACGTGACCGGCGCCACGCTCGGCTTCACCCTGCTGTTGCTGCTGATCGGCCTCGGGCTCTACCAGGTGCTGCAGCGCGCGCCGCTGCTGATGGTCGGCATCCAGTGGGGCGGCGTCGCCTTTCTGCTGTACATGGCCTGGCGGCTGGCGCGCGACGATGGCCAGCTCGGCATGGAACGGCCGGCTGCGAAACCGTCGCTGTGGACCGGAGCGCTGATGCAGTGGCTGAATCCCAAGGCCTGGCTGGCGTCGGTGGCGGGCATGGGGCTGTTCGCGGCGGACGGCGAGCTGACGCGGGTCTGGCTGTTCGCCGCGCTGTACTTCGTCATCTGCTATCTCTCGCTCGGCGCCTGGGGCCTGGCCGGCAGCCTGCTGCACCAGCACCTGCAGCATCCGGCGCGGGTGCGCCTGCTCAACCGGACGATGGCGCTGCTGCTGGCGGGCAGCGCCCTGTATCTGCTGGAGGGCTGAGGGCGCTTCGGGGCACCTCAAAAACCACCTGCGTTGTCGTCACGTCGTTCGTGAACGGTGCTTTGCGCCTGTTTTTGCCGGGCGCTGACGGTCTCGCCTGCGTTCTTGGCGATCCCTTTCAGTCGCGGTACTGGCCGGGTGTCGCCGCGAGGTGGCGCTTGAACGAGCGCTGGAAGTGCGCCTGGTCGGCGAAGCCGGCGTCCAGCGCCACCTCGGCCAGGCCGCGGCCCTGGCGCAACCACTGCTGGCTGCGCTGGATGCGACGGTTGAGCAGGTAGGCGTGGGGCGTCATGCCGTAGCGGCGCTTGAAGCGGCGGATCAGGTAGGACGGCGACAGCCCGGCCGCCGCGCAGATGGCTTCCAGGGTCAGCGCCTCGGTGCAGTGGGCGTCGATGAACTGCGCGGCGCGCTCCAGTTGCGCGGGTTCCTCGTCCATCGCCGCCGGGCGCGGTGCCAGCGTGCGCTGCACCAGTCCGAAGAATTCGACGATCGCGCCCTGCTTGTGCGACGTGTCGGCCTGCTCGTCGAGCAGCGTGGCGTGCAGCGCGGTCAGGGCGGCGAACAGCGCGGGATCGCGGCTGAGGATCGCCGCGAACGGCGCGAAGGTGCCCTCGGCGCTGGCGCCCAGCTCGCGCTGCAACGCGCCGAGCCAGGCGGCGTCCACGTAGAACATCAGGTACGACCAGGGTTGCCCGTCGACCGGGTTGCAGGCGTGCACCGCCTGCGGATTCATCAGCACCACGCAGCCGGCCTCGATGGGCTCGCAGGCGTTGCCGTTAAAATAGGTGCAGCTCCCGGCGGTGACCGCGCCGATGGAGAAAAAGGCGTGCGAGTGCGCCGCGTAGCAGACCTTGCGGCCGTCCTCGACCGAGCGGGCTTCGATGAAGGGCAGTGCGTCATCGCGCCAGAAGCGCGGCTGATCGCTGGGAAGGAGGGTGGTCATTGGGGCACCTGCGCGGCGGTTGCCGGGCAGGCACTTTATCAGTGGCGAAAGGGTTGTGCTTCTGCCGTAGGGTGCGCCGTGCGCACCGACGAATGTCCGTCAGCCGCTCGCGGTGCGCATGGCGCACCCTACGGTTCAGGCGGCGTCGCTGTCGCGGGTGGCGAGCGATGCCGGCGCGGACGCGGACGCTTCGACCGAGGCGGTTGCCGGGCAGGCGCTTTATCAATGGCGAGAGGGTTGTGCTCCTGCCGTAGGGTGCGCCGTGCGCACCGACGAATACCCGTCCGGTCGCTCGCGGTGCGCATGGCGCACCCTACGTTCAGGCGGCGCCGGCGCGGAGGCTTCGACCGAGGCGGTTGCCGGGCAGGCGCTTTATCAGTGACGAGAGGGTTGTGCGCCTGCCGTAGGGTGCGCCGTGCGCACCGAAGAATGCCCGTCCGGCCGCTCGCGGTGCGCATAGCGCACCCTACGGTTCAGGCGGCGCCGGCGCGGAGGCTTCGACCGAGGCGGTTGCCGGGCAGGGGCTTTATCAGTGGCGAGGAGGTTGGGCTCCTGCCGTAGGGTGCGCCGTGCGCACCGACGAATGCCCGTCAGCCGCTCGCGGTGCGCATGGCGCACCCTACGGTTCAGGCGGCGCCGGCGCGGAGGCTTCGACCGAGGCGGTTGCAGAGCAGGCGTTTTATCAGTGGCGAGGGGGTTGGGCTCATGCCGTAGGGTGCGCCGTGCGCACCGACGAATCCCCGTCCGGCCGCTCGCGGTGCGCATGGCGCACCCTACGTTCAGGCGGCGGCGCCGGCGTGGAGGCTTCGACCGAGGCGGTTGCAGAGCAGGCGCTTTATCAGTGGCGAGGGGGTTGGGCTCCTGCCGTAGGGTGCGCCGTGCGCACCGATGGATGCCCGCCCGGCCGCTCGCGGTGCGCATG
>NZ_DJTK01000006.1:0-23959 GCF_002438225.1 Pseudomonas sp. UBA6310
GGTCGGGGCGGGTAGGCCGATCCGGTATAGCCGGTACGCGCGGCGCACCCTACAGGCGTAGGCCTCTGTAGGGTGCGCCATGCGCACCGTCGGTCTGTGGTCAGACGCGGAAGCGCGTCACCAGGCCGTTCAGGTCGATGGCCAGTCGCGAAAGCTCCTGGCTGGCGGCGTTGGTCTGGTTGGCGCCGGCAGAGGTCTGCACGGCCAGGTCGCGGATGTTCACCAGGTTGCGGTCCACTTCACGGGCCACCTGGGCCTGTTCCTCCGAGGCGCTGGCGATCACCAGGTTGCGCTCGGTGATGTGGCTGATGGCTTCGGTGATCTGCTGCAGCGCGGCACCGGCGGCGCGGGCCAGCTCCAGGGTGGAGTGGGCGCGTTCGTTGCTGGTCTGCATCGAGCTCATGGCCTGATCGGTACCCTGCTGGATGCCGTTGATCATCTGCTCGATTTCCTGGGTCGACTGCTGGGTGCGATGCGCCAGGGCGCGTACCTCGTCGGCGACCACCGCGAAGCCGCGTCCTGCATCGCCGGCGCGAGCCGCTTCGATGGCGGCGTTGAGGGCCAGCAGGTTGGTCTGCTCGGCGATCGAGCGGATCACGTCGAGCACGGTGCTGATGTGGCGAACCTTATCCGCCAGTTGTTCGACCTGCTGCGCGGTGCCGGTGACGTCCTCGGCCAGATGGCTGATCGAGTCGACGGTCTTGTTCACCTGGTCCTGGCCCATGCGGGCGGTGCGGTCGGAGTCGCGCGAGGCTTCCGAGGTGGCCACGGCGTTGCGCGCCACCTCGTCCACGGCGGTGGTCATCTCGTTGACCGCGGTTGCGGCTTGCTCGATCTCCTGGTTCTGCTGATGCAGGCCCTTGCTCGAATCCTCGGTGACCGCGTTCAGCTCCTCGGCGGCCGAGGCCAGCTGGGTGGAGGAATCGGCGATGCCCTGGATGGTGCGCTTGAGGCTTTCCTGCATGCTGTTCAGGGAGCCGAGCAACTGCGCGGGCTCGTCGCCGCCACCGACCGCGATGGTGTGGGTCAGGTCGCCCGATGCCACCGTCTCGGCGACTTTCACCGCCTGATTGAGCGGCGTGACGATGCTGCGCGTCAGCAGCATGGCGAGCAGGCCGGTCAGCCCCGCGGCGACCAGCATGAACACGATCACGCCGGTGATCGCATTGTTGAATTCCTGCTCGGCCCGGGCTGCGGCTGCGTTGCCATCGGCCTGGTTAATCTCGATCAGCTTCTCGAACTCGGCGCCGAGATTGTCGGAGAGGGTTTTGTAGTCCGCCATCAGCAGGGCGCGCATGTCGTCGATGCGATCCTGGCCGGAAAGCTGGACGAGTTGCTGGTTGATTCGCGCGTACTCCGCCAGGGCGGTTTTCACGGATTGGTACTGGGCGCGCTCGGTATCACTGGAAATCAACGCCTCGTACTGATTCTGGGCATCCTTGAGCTGGCCCAGGAGCACGTTGAGACGTTCGATCGTGTTGCTCAGTGCAGCGGCTTCGCGATCGACCACGATCCGGTAGGAGGTGATGCGGACGCGCAACATCTTCTCGTTGAGAACGCCTAGCGCGCGGAAGCTGGGCAGGCTGTTCTCCACCACGTTCACGGTCGCCGCGCGGATGATGCGCATCTCGTACAGGGAGAAGAGGCCAAGGAGCACGACCAGCAGTGCGACCATGGAAAAACTGAGTATTGCCCTCGGTGCGATCTTGAGACGCCGAAGAAACATGGGGAGAACCTCAAAGTACTGAGCCGTTTGTTTTTTTGATGCACCGTTTGGCGCAGGCATCGACAGATCGTTTATCGGCATGCGGCGCAGGAGCATGAGCCCATTTTTGGCGGGTTTTGCTTTTTTCGAGGGGGCCGAGCGGGGCGTTTTTCAGCGCTGTTCGGCGGGCGCCAAGCGAAGCGCTCTAGGACGCGGGCCAGCGCCGAAACGGGCGTTTCACTCGCGGTAGAAGACCTGCACCAGGTGATAGCCGAATTGTGACTTCACCGGGCCGTGAACGGTGCGCAGCGGCTTCTTGAAGATCACCTGGTCGATGCTGCGCACCATTTGCCCCGGGCGTACTTCGCCGAGGTCTCCGCCGCGCTTGCCGGACGGGCAGATCGAGTGCTTGCGCGCCAGCACGTCGAAGGCTTCGCCGCCGTCCAGGCGCTTCTTCAGTTGCGCGGCTTCGGCCTCGGTCTTGACCAGGATATGGCGGGCCATGGCTTTTGGCATGAAGGACTCCTGCGATAGATTGGCGGCAATTGTGCCCGAGCGTCCGGGCTTCATACAGCCGAACAGCCGCGGAGCGAGCCCAATGGATATCCAATCGATGCTGAGAATCCTCGCCGTACAGGATGGCTCGGATCTCTACCTGTCCACCGGCGCGCCGCCCTGCGCCAAGTTCAACGGCGTGCTCAAGCCGCTGTCGGCCGAGCCGCTGCGCGCGGGCGAGGTGGCGGCCATCGCCGAGTCGGTGATGGATGCCGAGCAGCGTGCCGAGTTCGAGCGCGAGCTGGAGATGAACCTGGCGATCTCGCTGCCGCAGATCGGCCGGTTCCGCATCAACATCTTTCGCCAGCGCAACGAGGTGTCCATCGTCGCGCGCAACATCAAGCTGGACATCCCCAAGTTCGAGGACCTCAAGCTGCCCGAAGTGCTGCTCAAGGTGGTGATGGAGAAGCGCGGCCTGGTGCTGTTCGTCGGCGGCACCGGCTCGGGCAAGTCGACCTCGCTGGCGGCGCTGATCGATTACCGCAACCGCAACAGCGGCGGGCACATCATCACCATCGAGGACCCGGTGGAGTACGTGCACCGGCACAAGAAATCGATCATCAACCAGCGCGAGGTCGGCGTGGACACGCGCAGCTTCCACGCCGCGCTGAAGAACACCCTGCGCCAGGCGCCGGACGTGATCCTGATCGGCGAGATCCGCGACCGCGAGACCATGGAGCACGCGCTTGCCTTCGCCGACACCGGGCACCTGGCGATCTCCACGCTGCACGCCAACAACGCCAACCAGGCGCTGGACCGGATCATCAATTTCTTCCCGGAAGAGCGCCGCCCGCAGTTGCTCAACGACCTGGGCAACAACCTCAAGGCCTTCGTTTCCCAGCGCCTGGTCAAGACCCGCGAAGGCAAGCGCCGCGCTGCGGTGGAAGTGCTGCTGGGCACGGCGACCGTGAGCGACATGATCAAGCGCAGCGATTTCAGCTCGATCAAGGAAATCATGGAGAAATCAAGAACCCTCGGCATGCAGACGTTCGACCAGGCGCTGTTCGATCTGGTGGTGGAGGGCGCGATCGACGAGGACGAGGCGGTGAAGAACGCCGACTCGGCGAACAACCTGCGGCTGAAACTCAAGCTGCAGGTGGAGGGCGGCACGCCGGCGCCCGCTCCGGTCGCCGCGCCGCCCCGGCCCGCGCCGGTGCAGAAACCGGTGGATGCCGCGGCCTGGGGCCTGGAACTGAAACTGGAAGACATCGAGCCGGACGAACCGGACGACGCCAAACCCTGAGTGCTCCGTCCAGCGGCCTGGGCGAACCCGCGGCGTGCGGGTGCTTCTAACCTGAGCACCCGACGACGAGGCTCCGACCATGGCGAAGGC
This sequence comes from Pseudomonas sp. UBA6310, assembly GCF_002438225.1. NCBI lineage: Bacteria > Pseudomonadati > Pseudomonadota > Gammaproteobacteria > Pseudomonadales > Pseudomonadaceae > Pseudomonas > Pseudomonas sp. UBA6310. The sequence goes on from NZ_DJTK01000006.1 coordinate 3,594, forward strand.
ACTGGACGAGTACAACAGCAAGCGCAATTTCTCCGCCACTCCCGAGCCTGCCGGGACTCCGACGCGCAAGCGCAAGAAGGCCGCCGACGCGCACGCGCTGCAGTTCTGCATCCAGAAGCACGACGCCAGCCACCTGCATTACGACTTCCGGCTCGAACTCGACGGCACCCTGAAGAGCTGGGCGGTGCCGAAGGGACCGAGCCTTGACCCGAAGGTCAAGCGCCTCGCGGTGCACGTCGAGGACCACCCCATCAGTTACGCGTCCTTCGAGGGGCAGATTCCCGAGGGGCATTACGGCGCGGGCGAGGTGATCGTCTGGGATCGCGGCGTGTGGAGCCCGATCGGCGATCCGCAGGCGAGCCTCGAAAAAGGCCGGCTGAAATTCGAGCTGCAGGGGGAGAAGCTCGCCGGCGTCTGGAACCTGGTGCGCACCCACATGCCCGGCAAGCGCGAGCAGTGGTTCCTGATCAAATCCAGCGACGAGGCCGCGCGCGCCGAAAAGGACTACGACATCCTCGTCGAGCAGCCGGACAGCGTCCTCAGCGAGCGCAGCCTGATTCCCCGTAACCGCGGCGCCAAGGCGAAGGCCAAGGGCGAGGAGCCGGCACGCACCGCCAAGACGCCGCCCCGGCGGCGGACCCGGAAAGCCGCCGGCGCCACGCTCCACGGCGCCAAGGCGGCGGCGATTCCCGAGCGCATCGCGCCGCAGTTGGCGACGCTGGTGGACGCGGCGCCGGAGGGTGACTGGCACTACGAGATCAAGTTCGATGGTTACAGGGTCATGGCGCGGATCGAGGGCGACGACGTGCGCCTGTTCACCCGCAATGGCCACGACTGGACGGCGAAGATGCCGTACCAGGCGAAGGCGCTGGCCAAGCTCGGCCTGGAGTCGGCCTGGCTGGATGGCGAAGTGGTGGTGCCGGACGAGGAGGGCGTGCCGGACTTCCAGGCGCTGCAGAACGCCTTCGACGCCGGCTCCAGCAAGCAGATCGTCTACTACCTGTTCGACGTGCCCTACCTGAACGGCATGGACCTGCGCGAGGTGCCGCTGGAGGAACGCCGCGCCGCGCTGGCCACCTTGCTGGAGAAACAGGACGGCGCGCTGCGTTTTTCCGCGGACCTGCAGGAAGACCCGGACCACATGCTGGCTAGCGCCTGCCAGATGAAGCTCGAGGGGCTCATCGGCAAGCGCGCCGGCAGCCCCTACGTGTCGCGCCGCAGCAGCAGCTGGATCAAGATCAAATGCAAGAATCGCCAGGAGTTCGTGATCGTCGGCTACAGCGACCCGAAGGGCTCGCGCAGTGCGTTCGGCGCGCTGTTGCTGGGGTTGCACGACGCCGACAGTGGCGAGCTGCGCTACGCCGGCAAGGTCGGAACCGGCTTCAACGAAGCCAGCCTGCGCGCCATCCATGCTCGACTCCAGCCGCTGGAGATCGCCGAACCGGCCGTCGTCAATCCGCCCACCGGCGCCGACGCGCGGGGCGCGCACTGGCTGAAGCCCGAGCTGATGTGCGAGGTGGCATTCGCCGAGATGACCCGCGACGGGGTGATCCGCCATTCGGTGTTCCATGGCCTGCGCAACGACAAACCGGCCGAGGCGATCGTCCACGAGAAGGCCAAATCGGCGAAAAAGGTCGCTGCCGGCAAGACCGTCAAGAGCGCCGGCAAGGCCGGGGCGAAGACCCGCACGAAGCCCGACGCGAAGGCCAGGGGCAAGGACGATCCGGGGCAGATCAAGATCACCCACCCGGAGCGGATCATCGACAAGAGCATCGGCGCCACCAAGATGGAGCTGGCGCAGTACTACGGGCGTGTCGCGCCCTGGATGCTGCGCGATCTGGCGAAGCGGCCGGTGGCGCTGGTGCGCGCGCCGGAAGGCATCGAGGGTGAACTGTTCTTCCAGAAACACTCCACCAAGCTGAGCCTGCCCCACGTCACCCAGTTCGACGACCCCGCCGACACGCAGCCGCTGTTGCTGCTGGACAGCGCCCTCGGGCTGGTCAGCGCCGCGCAGATGGGCATGCTCGAAGTGCACACGTGGAATGCCCGCGCGCCGCACCTGGAAACCCCGGATCGGCTGGTGCTCGACCTCGACCCCGACCCGGCGCTGCCGTGGAAGCGGATGATCGAAGCCACCCAGTTGGTGCAGACGCTGCTCGACGAGCTGGGCCTGGTGTCGTTCCTCAAGACAAGCGGCGGCAAGGGCATGCACGTGGTGGTGCCGCTGAAACGGGGCGAGGGTTGGGACGAGGTAAAAGGGTTCAGCCAGGTGATCGCCAGACACATGGCGAAACTTCTGCCGAAACATTTCTCTGCGGTCAGCGGTCCGAAGAACCGCGTCGGCAAGATCTTCATCGATTACCTGCGCAATGGCCGTGGCGCCACCTCGGTGTCGGCGTACTCGGTTCGCGCGCGTGAAGGGCTTCCCGTCTCGGTCCCGGTCCATCGGCACGAACTGGCCGGGCTCGAGGGGGCGAACCGCTGGAACATCCGCAACCTGTTCGAGCGCCTGGAGGAGTTGGGTGACGACGACCCCTGGGCGGGAATGGACGACGCCGAGCAGGTGATCACCGCAGAAATGCGCGCCCGGCTGGGCTGAGGAGCGCAGGCCGTAACCTATGCGGCCTGGCGTCACAAGGGATTGCATTATCGGGCCGCAGCTGGACAAGACCCTTTATTTGTTGTGGTTATTGCTTTTTTCGCACCGTGGAAGTCCTGATTGTTCCACTGACGCAAAAGAATTTTGCCTTCGATGGGTTGTCTAGGGTCATGGAAATGTTTTGTAATACCGGCCGCTCACTGTACTCCCAGACAAACGAAGCCTTCGAAATCCTCGGAATCTTCAGCAGGCAGGCCCCCGCGTGGTGGCTGGCTATAACAAGGGAAACCCGTGCATTGAGCGCCTGGCGGTGGCGATGTAGGCAACCTTCTCGTCGATCGGGCAGTGAACGTCGTAGCGCTCCGTCGCTTCACGTCGTTGTTTGTACATTCGCGCTGAAATACACGGAACGGATCAGCACCTGGATCGAATTCGATCGGCGATGTTCAGGATGGCTGTCTTCCTGCCCCTGGCTCGCTACGAAACCTTCCATATCCATCCCGTTGCCATGCCCGCCTACTGGTGCACGGTGACAGCGAATCACGGCTGCCTTTCCGGGCGGCGCCGAAAGCTCCTTTTCATCCTTCAAGGCTGCGAGATGATCAAAGAGAAGTACGTTGGATATCTGAAACGGCTGTGGTGGTTGGCCGTACTGCCACTGAGCGGCTGCAAATGGGCGCTGCTCGATCCCAAGGGCCAGGTCGGTATCGACGCGAAGTCGCTGATCATCACCGCCACGGTGCTGATGCTGATCGTCGTGATCCCGGTGATCGTGCTGACGCTGTACTTCGCCTGGAAGTACCGTGCCACGAACACCGAAGCGGTGTTCATGCCGAAGTGGGCGCACTCCACCTCGATCGAGGTCGTGGTCTGGCTGATCCCCTGCGTGATCATCGTCTTCCTCGGCATCCTGACCTGGAAGACCACGCACCACCTGGACCCCTACCGCCCCCTCGATCACGAGAAGACGCCGATTACCGTCGAGGTCGTCTCGCTGGACTGGAAGTGGCTGTTCATCTACCCGGAACAGAAGATCGCCACGGTCAACGAGCTGGCGTTCCCGGCCAACACCCCGGTCAACTTCAAGATCACTTCCGACACCGTGATGAACTCCTTCTTCATCCCGCAGCTCGGTAGCCAGATCTATTCCATGGCCGGCATGGAAACCAAGCTTCATTTGATCGCCAACGAGCCGGGCAGCTTCGCCGGTATCTCGGCGAACTACAGCGGCGCGGGCTTCACCGGGATGGCCTTCACCGCCATCGCCACGCCCACCGATGCCGACTTCGACGCCTGGGTCGCCAAGGTGCGCTCGTCCTCGAAGATCCTCGATGCCGATAGCTATAAGGCGCTGGCCGAACCGAGCCAGAAGCACCCGGTGGAGTATTTCTCCGCCGTACGCCCGAACCTGTTCGCCGCGATCGTGCATCAGTACATGGGGCCGAAGAAGATCCCCGTCTCCGATGAGCCGGCACCGAATGAAGGCATGAAAATGGGCGAGAAGATGGACATGAACCACATGGACATGTCCAGCCACTCGGCCGCTGAGGAGTAATCAACAAATGTTCGGAAAGCTGACCCTCGACGCCATACCCTTCCACGAACCCATCCTGCTGTTCACCTTCGCCGCCGTGGCGCTGGGTGGCCTGGTGGTGGTCGCCGGACTGACCTATTTCCGCAAGTGGGGCTACCTGTGGACCGAGTGGCTGACTTCGGTCGACCACAAGAAGATCGGCGTGATGTACATCACCGTGGCGATCATCATGCTGCTGCGCGGCTTCGCCGACGCCATCATGATGCGCTCGCAGCAGGCGCTCGCCACCGGCGGCGCCGCCGGCTACCTGCCACCGGAACACTACGACCAGATCTTCACCGCGCACGGCACCATCATGATCATCTTCATGGCCATGCCGTTCATGATCGGCCTGATGAACATCGCCGTGCCGCTGCAGATCGGCGCGCGTGATGTGGCATTCCCGTTCCTGAACTCGCTGAGCTTCTGGCTGTTCGTCAGCGGCGTGATCCTGATCAACCTGTCGCTGTTCGTCGGTGAGTTCGGCCGTACCGGCTGGGTGGCGTATCCGCCGTTGTCCGGGATTGCCTACAGTCCCGGGGTAGGGGTGGACTACTACATCTGGGCGCTGCAGTTATCCGGGATCGGGACGACGCTCACGGGGATCAACTTCCTGGTCACCGTTTTCAAGATGCGCGCCCCCGGCATGAAGCTGATGCAGATGCCGATCTTCACCTGGACCTGCACCTTCGCCAACATCCTGATCGCCGCTTCCTTCCCGATCCTGACTGCCGCGCTGGGCCTGCTGACCCTCGACCGTTACCTCGACTTCCACTTCTTCACCAATGAAGCGGGCGGTAACGCGATGATGTACATCAACCTGTTCTGGGCCTGGGGTCACCCTGAGGTGTACATCCTGGTACTGCCCGCGTTCGGTGTGTTCTCCGAGGTGATCTCCACCTTCACCGGCAAGCGCCTGTTCGGCTATGCCGCGATGGTCTGGGCCAGCGCCGCGATCACCGTGCTCGGCTTCGTGGTCTGGCTGCACCACTTCTTCACCATGGGTTCGGGGGCCAACGTCAACGCCTTCTTCGGCATCGCGACGATGATCATCTCGATCCCCACGGGGGTGAAGCTGTTCAACTGGCTGTTCACCATGTATCGCGGGCGCCTGCGCTTCACCACGCCGGTCCTCTGGACCATCGGCTTCATGGTGACCTTCAGCATCGGCGGCATGACCGGCGTTCTGCTGGCGGTTCCGGGTGCCGACTTCGTGCTGCACAACAGCCTGTTCCTGATCGCCCACTTCCATAACACCATCATTGGTGGTGCGGTGTTCGGCTACCTGGCCGGTTTCGTCTTCTGGTTTCCGAAAGCCTTCGGCTTCACCCTCAACGAGAAGTGGGGCAAGGCGGCGTTCTGGTTCTGGTGCACCGGCTTCTACGTAGCCTTCATGCCCCTCTACGTGCTCGGCTTCATGGGCATGACGCGCCGCCTGAACCACACCGACAACCCGGAATGGACGCCCTGGCTGTACGTCGCCTTCGTCGGCGCTGTGCTGATCCTGTGCGGCATCCTCTGCCAGCTGATCCAGCTCTACGTGAGTATCCGCGACCGCAAGCAGAACCTCGACCTGACTGGCGACCCGTGGAATGGCCACACCCTGGAATGGTCGACCTCGTCGCCGCCGCCGTTCTACAACTTCGCCCAGTTGCCGACGGTGCACGACATCGACTCCTTCACCGACATGAAGGAGAAGGGCGTCGCCTACCAGCGCCCCGAGAAGTACACGGCGATCCACATGCCGAAGAACACCTCCGCCGGCGTGTTCATGGGCGGCTTCGCCACCGTCATGGGCTTCGCGCTGATCTGGCACATCTGGTGGCTCGCCGCCGTGGGTCTGCTGGGGCTGTTCGCCAGCCTGCTGTCCCGTGCCTTCGACAACGATGTCGATTACTACGTCCAGCCCGATGAGATCGAGCGCATCGAAACCGCCCATCTCGCCCATATCAAGCAGGCCTGAGCCCATGTCGACCGATGTAATGAACGACCCCCACGATAGCGTCCACAAGCACGAGCATGAGGACGGGCACGACGACCACGGTCACAACGACAGTGGTCCGACCACCGTGTTCGGTTTCTGGCTGTACCTGATGACCGACTGCATCCTGTTCGCCAGCGTCTTCGCCACCTACGCGGTGCTGATGACCGCGACGGCAGGATCGGTCAGCGGCAAGGACATCTTCGAACTCGACTACGTGCTGGTCGAAACCTTCGCACTGCTGTTCTCCAGCATCACCTACGGCTTCGCGATGATCGCGGGGCAGAAGGGCAGCAAGGGCGGTGTGATCAACTGGCTGATCGTCACCTTCATCTTCGGTGCGATCTTCATCGGGATGGAGATCAACGAGTTCCATCACCTGATCGTCGAAGGCTACGGCCCGAGCACCAGCGCCTTCCTCTCCGCGTTCTTCGCGCTGGTCGGGATGCACGGCCTGCACGTCACCGCCGGCCTGATCTGGATGATCATCATGATCCTGCAGGTCTCCAGGCAGGGCCTCACCCCGCAGGTCAACACCCGCCTGACCTGCCTGAGCCTGTTCTGGCACTTCCTGGACATCGTCTGGATCTGCGTGTTTACCGTCGTCTACCTGCTGGGGACCCTGTGATGAGCGAATCTCTGCACACCGAGCACGCCGCGAGCCACGGCAGCGTCAAGTCGTACATGATCGGCTTCCTGCTGTCGGTGGTCCTCACCGTGATTCCGTTCTGGCTGGTGATGGCCCACGTGCTGCCGAAAGGACTGACCCTGGTGACGATCTTCCTCTTTGCCATCGTCCAGGTCCTGGTGCACCTGAAGTACTTCCTGCACCTGGACTTCAGCACCGACGGGCGCTGGAACACGCTGTCGTTCATCTTCACCATGCTGGTCATCGTGATGCTCGTGGGTCTGTCCATCTGGATCATCTTCAGCGCCAACGCGCTGATGATGTAACGAGGGCTACCCGTGAAGTTCAAGCGATACCTGCTGATCACCAAGCCAGGCATCATCTTCGGCAATCTGATCTCGGTGGCCGGGGGATTCTTCCTGGCCTCCAAGGGCAGCATCGATCCGTGGCTGCTGCTGGCCACGGCGCTCGGGCTGTCGCTGGTGATCGCGTCCGGCTGCGTGCTGAACAACTGCATCGATCGCGATATCGACCAGCGCATGGAGCGCACCCGCAACCGCGTCCTGGTCACCGGGGCGATCTCGCTGAAGGCTGCGCTGGCGCATGGCGTGCTGCTCGGCGTGCTGGGGTTCGGCACGCTGTTCCTGTGGACCAACACCCTGGCGCTGGCTTTCGCCGCCATCGGCTTCTTCATCTACGTGGTGCTCTACAGCCTCTGGCTCAAGCGCGCGTCGGTGTATGGCACGCTGGTCGGCAGCCTGTCCGGTGCGGTTCCGCCGGTGGTGGGTTACTGCGCGGTGAGCAACAGCTTCGACGCCGGTGCGGCGATCCTGCTGCTGATCTTCAGTCTCTGGCAGATGCCGCACTCGTATGCCATCGCGATCTTCCGCCTCAACGACTACCGTGCCGCCAACATTCCGGTTCTTCCGGTGGCGCGCGGCATCGAGGCGACCAAGCGGCACATCGTGCTGTACATCCTGGCCTTCGCCGCGGCGGCGCTGATGCTCACCGTCGCCGGTTTCGCCGGCTACGGCTACCTGGTGATGGCGCTGTTGGTGAGTGCCTACTGGCTGTTCATCGCGGTGTCCGGCTACGGCGCAGTGGATGATCGGCTGTGGGCGCGCAAGCTGTTCGCCTTCTCCATCGTGGCGATCAGCACCCTGAGCGTGATGATGTCGATCGACTTCAGGGGACTGCCGGAGCATCTGCTCGCAGCGGCCTTCTGACGCTGATCGTAACGATGCGACGTAGGGTGCGCTGCGCGCACCGGCCGGGCGCTCTGGTTCCCCAGGTGCGCATGGCGCACCCTACAGAGGGAGGTTCGGCGGCCTTCTGACGCTGGTCGTAACGACCCGACGTAGGGTGCGCTGCGCGCACCGGCAGGGCGCTCTGGTGTCCCAGGTGCGCATGGCGCACCCTGGCGAAACGTCCTCGTCATCCGTGGCTGAAACGAAAAAGGCGACCCTCGGGTCGCCTTTTTCATGCCCTACGCGAGCAAGTAGGGTGCGCCGCGCGCACCGGAGCGCGAAACGTCCAGCCAATGATTGAGTCGTTCACTGCAACTCGGCCAGTTCGCGGAACTGCTCCAGCGCCTCGGGGTTGGCCAGGGCATCGGTGTTCTTCACCGGGCGGCCGTGCACGACGTTGCGCACCGCCAGCTCGACGATCTTGCCGCTGATGGTGCGTGGAATGTCGCCGACCGCAATGATCTTCGCCGGCACGTGGCGCGGCGTGGTGTTGGCGCGGATGGTGGTGCAGATGCGCTCGCGCAGGGCGTCGTCCAGGGCAACGCCCTCGCGCAGGCGGACGAACAGCACCACGCGCACGTCGCCCTGCCATTCCTGACCGATGGCGATGGACTCCAGGACCTCGTCGATCTTCTCCACCTGGCGATAGATTTCCGCGGTACCGATGCGCACGCCGCCGGGGTTGAGCACGGCGTCGGAGCGGCCATGGATGACCATCCCACCGTGCGCGGTTTCCTCGGCGTAGTCGCCATGCGCCCAGATGCCGGGAAAGGTTTCGAAGTAGGCGGTGCGGAATTTCTCGCCGTCGGCGTCGTTCCAGAAGCCCACCGGCATTGCCGGAAAATGACGGGTGCAGACCAGCTCGCCTTTCTCGCCCTGAGCGGCCGGGCCTTCGTCGTTCCACACTTCCACGGCCATGCCCAGACCCTTGCATTGCAGTTCGCCGCGCCAGACCGGCATCACCGGGCAACCGAGGGCGAAGCAGGAAACGATGTCGGTGCCGCCGGAAATCGATGACAGGCACAGATCGGCTTTGATCTCGCGGTAGACGTAGTCGAAGCTCTCATGGGCCAGCGGCGAGCCCGTGGAGAGGATCGCCTTCAGGTGCTCCAGGCGATGCGTCTCGCGCGGTTTGACGCCTGCCTTCTCCAGCGCGGCGATGTACTTGGCGCTGGTGCCGAAGAGGCTGATGTTCTCGGCGTCGATCAGGTCCATCAGGCGCTCGGCGCCGGGGTGGAACGGCGAGCCGTCATACAGCACCAGGGTGGCGCCCAGCGCCAGCCCGGAAGCCAGCCAGTTCCACATCATCCAGCCGCAGGTGGTGTAGTAGAACAAGGTGTCGTCGGCGCCCAGGTCGCTGTGCAGGCCGTGCTCCTTCAGGTGCTGCAGGAGCACGCCGCCGGTGCCGTGGACGATGCACTTGGGTACGCCGGTGGTGCCGCTGGAATAGAGGATGTAGAGCGGCGCATCGAACGCCACCGGGGTGAACTCCGGCTCGCCGCCCGGCTGGTAGAAGTCCGCCCAGAAGCTGATCGTCGCCGGCGACGCGTAGTCCTCCCGACGCGCCTCGGCGCGGGCGTAGGGCACCACCAGCAGGTGCTGCAACGTGGGCAGGCTGGCGAGGATCTCGTTCAGCTTGGCGGTCAGGTCGAGGTTCTTGCCGGCGTAGCGGTAGCCGGCGCAGGCGATCAGCACCTTCGGTTCGATCTGGCCGAAACGGTCGATCACGCCCTGGGTGCCGAAGTCCGGCGAGCAGGATGACCAGGTGGCGCCGAGGCTGGCGGTGGCGAGCATGCCGACCACCGTCTGCCAGGTGTTCGGCATGAAGGCGGCGACGCGGTCGCCGATGCCGACGCCGGCCTCGCGCAGGCTGCGTTGCAGGCCGGCGACGTGCGCCGCCAGTTGGGCATGGCTGAGCACCTCGCGCGAGCCGTCCTCGCCGATGGCCACCAGCGCCGCGCGGTCATCGCGACGGCGCAGCAGGTGTTCGGCGAAGTTCAGCGTGGCTCCGGGGAACCAGCGCGCATCCGGCATCGCCGGGCCTTCCTCCAGCACGCCACTGGGCTGGGCATGGAAGCGCACCTCGAAGAAATCCACGATCGCCTGCCAGAAGGCCGCGCGCTCGGCGATGCTCCAGGCGTGCAGGGCGGGATAGTCCGCCAGTCGCACGGCGTGGCGCGCTTCCACGTAGAGGCGGAACGCGTCCAGCCGGGTGGCGGCGATGCGCTCGGGGGAAGGTGTCCAGAGAGGTGCATTCATGAGGGAATCCGTCAGGCAAGAAAGTAGAAACAGCCGGCGATGACCGCGCCGGAATAGAACAGGGCTATCAGGCAGTAACCCATGATGTCGCGTGCGCCAAGGCCGACGATGCCGAGCAGCGGCAGCGCCCAGAACGGCTGGATCATGTTGGTCCAGGCGTCGCCCCAGGCAATCGCCATGGCGGTGACCTGCGGCGCGACACCGAGCGCCTGCCCGGCCGGCAGCATGATCGGCCCCTGCACCGCCCACTGGCCGCCACCGGACGGCACGAAGACGTTGACCAGGCCGGCGCTGAGGAACGACAGCAGGGGGAAGGTCTCGGCGGTGGACCAGTCGATGAAAGCCTGGCTGATCTGTTTGGCCAGCGACACGCCATCGGCGTTGGCGCCCATCATCATGCCCATGATTCCGGCGTAGAACGGGAACAGCAGGACGATTCCGCCGATGCCACGCACGCTGATGTCTACCGAGCGCATGTAGCGTTCCGGCGTTCCGTGCATCAGCAGGCCGGCGAAGAGGAACAGGCCGATCACCACGTTCAGGCCGAGGGCGAAGCCGGCGCCGGCGAAATAGTTGACGTAGTAGACCAGCGCCATGGCCACCAGCGTCAGGCCGAGCAGCCGGCTGTCGTCGATGCGCTGCGCCGGGGTCTCGCGTGCCGGCGTCGCGGCATGTTCCTCGGCGAGCAGTGCGGGATCGGCGACTTTGGTCTGCGCCGACGCGGGATGCATCGCCCGATTGAGTAGCGGCAGGCCGATGAACAGCAGTGCGGTGATGGTCAGGTTGAGCGGGGTGAACAGCGTCTGCTCGACGCCGATAGGCGCATTGATCACACCGGCGGAGACCTTGCTCAGCTCCGGTCCGCCACTGGCCAGTGCCAGCGGGATCGAGCCGGACAGACCACCGTGCCAGACGAGGAAGCCCGAATAGGCCGAGGCGACCAGCAGTGGGTAATCGACGCCCTTGACCTGACGCGCCAGTGCACGGGCCATCACCGCGCCGATGACCAGGCCAAAGCCCCAGTTGAGCCAGCACCCGATCAACGCCACCAGCGTGACCATGACGATGGCCTGGCTTGGGCTGCGCGGGAGCGCGGCGAGACGGTCCAGCAAGCGGCTGACCGGCGGCGCGCTGGCCAGTGCGTGGCCGGTGACGAAAATCAGCGCCATCTGCATCGCGAAGGACAGCAGCGTCCAGAAGCCGGCGTTCCAGTGGTTGACCATGGTCGGCAGGCTCTGGCCAGTGCCGAGCATCGCCAGCACCAGCACGAACAGGGTGAGCAGCGCGGAAAACACGAACGACGAGGGCAGATAGCGCTGCACCATCTGCACGCTCAGGTGGGTGATTCTGGCGAACATAGGAACTCCTTCTTATTGTTATCGAGCCGAAACCAGGTAAACGGTTCGCCGGCCGTCACTGCGCCAGCCAGCCGCCGTCCATGTTCCAGGCTGCGCCGCGCACCTGGGCGGCGGCATCGCTGCAGAGGAACAGCGCCAGCTCGCCCAGTTGCTCGGGCGTGACGAAGTCCAGCGACGGCTGCTTCTCGGCCAGCAGGTCGTGGCGCGCCCGCGCCACGTCGCCGTCCACTTTGGCCCGCTCGTCGATCTGCGCCTGAACCAGCGGCGTCAGCACCCAGCCGGGGCAGATCGCGTTGCAGGTAACTCCGGTGGTGGCGGTTTCCAGCGCCACCGATTTGCTCAGGCCGACGATCCCGTGCTTCGCCGCGACGTAGGCGCTCTTGCCGGCGGAGGCGGCCAGGCCGTGGGCCGAGGCGATGTTGATGATCCGTCCCCAGTTGCGCTCGCGCATGCCCGGCAGCGCCATGCGCGTGGTGTGGAAGGCCGAGGACAGGTTGATCGCGATGATCGCGTCCCAGCGCTCCACCGGGAATGCCTCAACCGGCGCCACGTGCTGGATGCCGGCGTTGTTGACTAGGATGTCGACGCCGCCGAACTCGGCTTCGGCGTAGGCGATCATCGCCTCGATCTGTTCGGGGCGGGTCATGTCCGCCGGATGGTGGCGGACCTCGCCGCCCAGCGCGCGAACCTCGGCCAGTGCCGCCTCGCTGTCGCCGAAGCCGTTGAGGACCAGGTTGGCGCCGGCCTTCGCCAGGCACAGGGCGATACCCAGGCCGATGCCGCTGGTGGAGCCGGTGACCAGTGCGGTCTTGCCGTGCAGAGTCATGTCGAGTCTCCTCATTTCAAGCGGTGCGGGTCAGACGATGCCGGTCGCGTAGAACACGCCGATGACGAAGAACACCGCGAGGGTCTTGATGATGGTGATGCCGAAGATGTCCTTGTAGGCCTCGCGGTGGGTCAGGCCGGTGACGGCGAGCAGGGTGATCACCGCGCCGTTGTGCGGCAGCGTGTCCATCCCGCCGCTGGCCATCGACGCCACGCGGTGCAGCACTTCCAGGGGAATGTTGGCCGCGTTGGCGGCAGCGATGAAGCTGTCGGACATCGCCGCCAGGGCGATGCTCATGCCGCCGGACGCCGAGCCGGTGATGCCGGCCAGCAGGGTCACGGTGATGGCTTCGTTGACCAGCGGGTTGGGGATGCTCTTCAGCGCATCGGCCAGCACCAGGAAACCGGGCAGCGAGGCGATCACCGCGCCGAAACCGTATTCCGAGGCGGTGTTCATCGCCGCCAGCAGGGCGCCGCTGACCGCGGTCTTGCTGCCTTCGGCGAGCTGCTTGCGGATCACCCCGAAGGCGCTCACCAGCACCAGCAGGATGCCCAGCAGCAGGGCCGCTTCCACCGCCCAGATGGCGGTCAGCTTGGCGACTTCGGTCTGCACCGGCGCGGCCATGCCGGCCAGTTTCAGGCTGTGGGTGGTGCCGTACCATTGCGGAATCCAGCGCGTCAGCAGCAGGTTCGCCACGCCCACCAGCAGCAGCGGCGAAAGCGCCAGCAGCGGATGCGGCAGGGCGATGTCTTCCGGCGTTTCCGGCTCGTTGCGCAGTTCGCTGCCGTAGCCTTCGCCGGCGCGTTGCGCCTTGCGCCGCTGGCGCTCGAGATAAAGCATGCCGAGGCCGAAGACGAACAGTGTGCCGATTACCCCGAGCCACGGCGCCGCCCACGAGGTGGTGCCGAAGAAGGTGGTGGGGATGATGTTCTGGATCTGCGGGGTGCCGGGCAGGGCGTCCATGGTGAAGGCAAAGGCGCCTAGGGCCACGGTCGCCGGGATCAGCCGCTTGGGAATGTTGCTCTGTCGGAACATCTCGGCGGCGAACGGATAGACCGCGAACACCACGACGAACAGCGACACGCCGCCGTAGGTCAGCAGCGCGCAGACCAGCACGATCACCAGCATCGCCTGACGGGTGCCGAACAGGCGGATCGCCGCGGCGACGATGGAGCGCGAGAAGCCGGATATCTCGATCAGCTTGCCGAACACCGCACCGAGCAGGAACACCGGGAAGTAGAGCTTCACGAAGCCGACCATTTTTTCCATGAACACGCCGGTGAAGGCCGGGGCGACAGCGGAAGGGTCGGTGAGCAGAACGGCGCCGAGGGCGGCGATGGGAGCGAAGAGGATGACGCTGTAGCCGCGATAGGCGGCGAGCATCAGCAGCGCGAGGGCTGCGAGCGCGATGATCACACTCATGGAGTGTCTCCTGGGCACCGCAGCGACGGCCCGGATGGGACGAACGACTGCAGGGTTAATTGTTTTTGTTTTCGCCACGGTGCGAGCCGCGACGTGCACACGGGTTATAGCGAGAACCGTGCCTATTAGCGCAAGCCACTGAAATATAAGGGATTTACAGCGCGAAACCGAGTTTTACAGCTGCTTTTCGTCTCCATACGGAGACAGATGGCCGCGGAAAAAGTGCGGGTGCGACCGTTTGACGCGCTAAGACGCGCTGTCCACGTTCGTGGATTCGTCCGCGAATGGAGACGAAATGCCCAGGGCGATGATCTTCTTGTACAGCGTCGAGCGTCCGAGACCGAGACTGCGCGCGGCCTCCACGACGTTGCCAGCGTGCGCGGCAAGGCTGTTCTCGATCAATTGCTTCTCGAAGGCGTCGCGGGCGGCGTAGAAGTCCTGGCTGACCGGGGTGGGAGCCGGCGCGGCCTGGCCGGCGGGCAGCGGCGCGAGCACGCCGATGGCCTGTTGCAGCGCCGCGGCATCCAGGGTTGCGGATTCGCAGTGCAGCACCGCGCGCTCCAGTACGTTGCGCAGTTCGCGGATGTTGCCCGGCCAGCCGTGGCGGGCGAGCAGGGCGAGGGCGTCGCTGCCGAGTTCGCGGGGCGCGATGTCGCCGCTCTGCAGTTCTTCGAGAATCGCCTCGCACAACGCCGGCAGGTCTTCCAGGCGCTCGCGCAGCGGCGGCACCAGGATCGGCAGCACATTGAGGCGGTAGTACAGGTCGGCGCGGAAATCGCCCCGGCGTACCGCGTCCTGCAGGTCGGTGGAGGTCGCCGCGATCACCCGGACGTCGCTGCGCAGCATCTCGTTGGAGCCGACCGGCTCGAATTCCTTTTCCTGCAACACGCGCAGCAGCTTGCTCTGCAACGACAGCGGCATGTCGCCGATCTCGTCGAGAAACAGTGTGCCGCCCTCGGCCACCTGCAGCTTGCCCAGGCGGCCCTTGCGCTCGGCGCCGGTGAAGGCGCCGGGCGCGGTGCCGAAGAATTCCGCTTCGAGGAGGCTTTCCGGAATCGCCGCGCTGTTCACGCTGACGAAGGGTTTGTGCGCGCGCACCGAAGTGGCGTGAATGGCATGGGCGAGCAGTTCCTTGCCGGTGCCGGTTTCGCCGAGCAGCAATACCGGCGAATCGGTACTGGCGCTGCGCCGGGCGGTACGCTTGACCGCGAGGCTCGCCGGGCTGGTGCCGATGAAGTGCGAGAAGCTGTACTTGGCGCGGCGCGTCTGCAGCAGCGAGCGGGTCGAGGCCAGCTCCTTCTGCAGGCTCTGGTAGCGGGTCAGCAGCGGCGACAGGTTGCGTAGCTCGTCGAACAGCGCGAAGCCGATGGCGCCTATGATCAGGCCGGCCTGGTCGTGGATCGGCAGGCGCATCACCACCAGCTGATCCTTAGGCGTATCCAGCAGGTCCAGCAGGATCGGCTGGCCGGTCTGCACCACATCGCGCATCAGGCTGGTGGGAATCACGCTCTCGCAGGGCTTGCCGATGGCGGCCTCGGCGTTCGGCAGGCCGAAGCGTCGCGCGTAGCGCTCGTTCATCCAGACGATGCGGGCCTCGCGGTCGACGATCACGGTGCCCTCGCTGGATTCCTCGACGATCTCGAACAGCGAGCGGATCGCCATCTGGCGCACCCGCTGGTAATCCTTGAGGGCTTCGTCGTCGATCATCGCTGCTCGGTTCTCTGGTCGGTGGAGGCCTGCGCCCGCGCGGTTCAGGCGGAGTCGGGCCGTCGCGCTATCATACCCAGCGCCCGGTGCGGACAGGAGGAAGCATGTACCGAAAAACCATCACGCTGGCGACGCTGCTGCTGTCCGCCGGGTTGGCCGCGGAGCCGTTGCCGCGAACGCTCATGCAACTGAACGGGCATGCGCTGAGCGTCGAGGTGGCAAGCTCCCGGGAACAGCGCCAGGCCGGCCTGATGGGCCGCGAGCGCCTGGCGAAGGATGAGGGCATGCTGTTCGTCTTCGACGAGCTCACCCGGCACTGTTTCTGGATGCGCGATACGCCGCTGGCGCTGTCGGCGGCCTTTCTCGACGAACAGGGGCGGGTGCTGAACATCGTCGACATGCAGCCGTTCGACGACACCGAGCATTGCTCCGCGCAGGACGCGCTCTACGGCCTGGAAATGCGCCAGGGCTGGTTCGCCGAGCACGGTGTCGTTCCCGGGCAGCAGCTTCGGCAACTGCCGCAGGAGTGACTCAGGCGCGCCGCGCCCGGGCCACGCGGGAGCCGTTTTCGCGGCCGAGCACCGCGCAGATGCGCTCGCCGGCGGCGATCAGCCGGTCGGCGTCGACGCCGGTGACGATGCCCAGGCCATCGAGCAGGTAGAGCAGGTCTTCGGTGGCCACGTTGCCGGTGGCGCCTTTCGCATAGGGACAGCCGCCCAGCCCGGCCACCGAGGCATCGAACACCGCGATGCCTTCCAGCAGGCTGGCGTAGACGTTCGCCAGCGCCTGGCCGTAGGTGTCGTGGAAATGCCCGGCCAGGCGCTCGCGCGGCACGGCGCGGCCGACCACCTCGAACAGATGGCGCGTCGCGCCGGGCGTGCCGGTGCCGAGGGTGTCGCCGAGAGAGACCTCGTAACAGCCCATCGCATCGAGTTCGCGCGCCACGACGGCGACGCGTTCCGCCGCGACCGCGCCTTCGTATGGACAGCCCAACACGCAGGACACATAGCCGCGCACGCGAACCCCGGCCGCCGTCGCCGCTTCCAGCAACGGCACGAAGCGCTGCAGGCTTTCGTCGATGGAGCAGTTAATGTTGCGCTGCGAGAAGCTCTCCGACGCCGCGGCGAACACCGCGACTTCCTCGACCTTGGACTCCAGCGCGGCTTCGAGACCCTTCAGGTTCGGCGTCAGCGCGGCGTAGGTGACGCCGGCCTTGCGCTGGATGCCGGCGAACACCTCGGCGCTGCCGGCCATCTGCGGCACCCACTTGGGCGAAACGAAGCTGCCGACCTCGACATGGCGGAGCCCGGCGGCAGTCAGATCGTCCACCAGGCGAACCTTGTCGGCCACGCTGATTGGCTTTTTCTCGTTCTGCAGTCCGTCGCGCGGGCCGACTTCGACCAGCCGTACGTGGGTGGGCAAGTTCATGGCAATCTCCAGATAACGATCGTTTGCTCGCGAACCCCGCAAACGCAATTCTGCGGCCCGTGGTCGTAGGGTGCGCTGTGCGCACCAGGGAAAACTTCGCTGCAGGTGGTGCGCATAGCGCACCCTACGACGCGAGGCGCCCTCGACAAGCCTGGCCTAGGAAAGCTCCACCAACACCGCACCCTCTCCGACCATATCGCCCTCACCGCAATACAGCGCCTTCACCGTACCGGCCTGCGGCGCGCGGATGCTGTGTTCCATTTTCATCGCTTCGAGCACCACCAGCGCCGTACCGGCTTCCACCGCCTGGCCGGGCTCCACCAGCAGGCGGACGATGCTGCCGTTCATGGGGGCGGTCAGCCCGCCATGCTGCGCGTGCTCGCGCTCGACGGCGGCGATGGGATCGACCCGCTCGACGGCGTGCAGCTCGCCCTGCCATTTCACATACAGCCTGTCGTCGCGCCGGAAGCTCTGTGGGCGAGGGCGCGTATTCGTCGAGGCCTGCCTTACCCGGCGTCGCTCGGCGCCGCAAGCCAGGTGCACCGTGGTGTGCGCGGGCAGGACGCTGCGCCATCCGGTTCGGGTGCTCCACGGCGAGTGCGGGTCGTCGCCGCGCACGTGCGGGCTTTCGCTTTCCATGAAGGCGTCGGCGGCGGCTTGCCAGAAGGCGTCGGACAGCTCGCCGGGTGCCGGCAGCAGGTCCGCCTGATGACGTTCGATGAAGCCGGTATCCAGCTCCGCGGCGGCGAAGGACGGGTGCGCGAGAATGCGCCGAAGGAACGCCAGGTTGGTCTTCACTCCGGCCACGGCGGTTTCGTCGAGCATCGCCAGCAGGCGCTGGCGAGCCTCCTCGCGACTCTCGCCCCAGGCGATCAGCTTGCCCAGCATCGGGTCATAGAACGGCGATACCTCGTCGCCTTCGCGGACGCCGCTGTCGACCCGGCGTCCCGGCCCGGCGGCCGGCTCGTGGTACAGCGTGAGCTTGCCGCTGGCCGGGAGGAATTCGTTTTGCGGGTCTTCGGCGTAAAGGCGCACCTCGATGGCGTGACCGCGCAACGGCACCTGGGCCTGGGTGATCGGCAACGGCTCGCCGCGCGCCACGCGGATCTGCCAGGCAACCAGATCGAGGCCGGTGATGGCCTCGGTGACCGGGTGCTCGACCTGCAGGCGGGTGTTCATTTCCATGAAGAAGAACTGCCCGCGCGCATCCAGCAGAAACTCCACGGTGCCGGCGCCCACGTAGCCGATGGCCTGCGCGGCCTTGACCGCGGCTTCGCCCATGGCGCGGCGCAGTTCCACCGACAGCCCCGGCGCCGGCGCTTCCTCCACGACCTTCTGGTGGCGGCGCTGGATCGAACAGTCGCGCTCGTTGAGGTACAGGCAGTGGCCGTGCTGGTCAGCGAACACCTGGATTTCCACGTGGCGTGGCTGGAGCAGGTATTTCTCGACCAGCATGTGCGAATCGCCGAACGCCGATTGCGCCTCGCGCTGGGCGGACTGCAGGGCTTCGGCAAGGTCCGCCTCGCGTTCGACCACCTTCATGCCCTTGCCACCACCCCCGGCCGTGGCCTTGAGCAACACCGGGTAGCCGATGCGCGCGGCGGCATCGCGGAACGTCTGCGCGTCCTGCGCCTCGCCGTGGTAGCCGGGCACCAGTGGCACCCCGGCGGCTTCCATCAGCGCCTTGGCGGCCGACTTGCTGCCCATGGCGTCGATGGCGCTGGCCGGCGGGCCGAGAAACACCAGGCCGGCAGCCTCGACGGCGCGGGCGAAGTCGGCGTTCTCGGAAAGAAAGCCGTAGCCCGGATGGATCGCCTGGGCGCCACTGGCCTGGGCGGCGGCAATGATGCTGTCGATCAGCAAATAGCTATCCGCCGGCTTGGCGCCGCCGAGATCGACGGCCACGTCCGCCTCGCGCACATGCCGCGCGTTTCGATCGATGGCGCTGTGCACGGCCACGGTGGTCAGGCCGAGGGCTTTCGCGGTGCGCATGACCCGGCAGGCGATCTCGCCGCGATTGGCGACGAGGAGGGTGGTGATGGGCGTCGTGCCTTGCTTCCCGGAGAGGGCCGGGCTCAGCTCGTCGTGTGCGTTCATTCCGGCTGCTCCTGCCAGGCGGGCGTGCGTTTTTCCAGGAAGGCATTGAGGCCTTCCTGGCCCTCGGCGCTGACGCGAATCCGCGCGATGGCGCTTTCGGTGAACTGGCGCAGCGCCGGGCCGAGCACACCGCTGCCGGCTTCGCGCAGCAGCGCCTTGCTGGCGCGCATCGCCTGCGGGCCGTTGAGCAGAAACGTGGCGATCCATTCCTCGATGCGCGACTCCAGTTCCTCCGCCGGATAGCACTCGGCCAGCAGGCCCAGCTCGCGGGCACGCGGGCCGTCGAAGCGCTCGGCGGTCAGCGCGTAGCGGCGCGCGGCGCGCTCGCCGATGGCCTGAACGACGAAGGGGCTGATCACCGCAGGCGCCAGGCCGATGCGCACCTCGGACAGGCTGAACTGCGCATCGAGCGCGCCGATGGCCATGTCGCAGCAACTGACCAGGCCCACGGCGCCGCCGAATGCCGCGCCCTGGACCACGGCCAGGGTCGGGACGGGCAGGTCGTGAAGGCGGTACATCAGCTCCGCCAGCTCCTGCGAATCGGCCAGGTTGGCGGCGTAGTCGAGCGTCGCCGCGTGCCGCATCCAGGCCAGATCGGCGCCGGCGGAGAAATGCCGGCCATGGCCGCGCAGCAGGAGAAAGCGCAGACGCTCGTCGGCGCGCACGGCCGCGAGGGCGAGGGTCAGCTCGCGGATCATCTCGGCGTCGAAGGCGTTGTGCTTGTGCGGACGGTTCAGCCACAGGGTGGCGAAGCCACGCGGGTCGGTTTCGAGCTGGACGGTGGTGAAGTCGGTCATGGTCACTTCCGGAATCTGCTTTTGCTCCCTGTCCCATTCATGGGAGAGGGCTGGGGAGAGGGCGCTTCGAGCGTTTTACCCTCTCCCCCGGCCCCTCTCCCGCAAGCGGGAGAGGGGAATGGGTCATCACATGCGAAACACGCCAAAGCGGCTCGGCTCGATCGGCGCATTGAGGCTGGCGGAGATGGCCAGGGCCAGTACCTCGCGGGTTTGCGCCGGGTCGATGACGCCGTCGTCCCACAGCCGCGCGCTGGAGTAATAGGCGTGCGCCTGGCGTTCGTACTGTTCGACGATGGGCTGTTTGAGGCGTTGCTCGTCGTCGGCGGAAAACGCCTGGCCGCTGCGTTCGCTCTGTTCGCGCTTGACCTGTACCAGCACGCCGGCAGCCTGCTCGGCGCCCATCACGCCGATCCGCGCGTTGGGCCACATCCACAGGAAGCGCGG